>NZ_MUEY01000030.1:0-2649 GCF_001995695.1 Salinivibrio sp. ML290
GCTATGAGTTGGAAAATAAAAAGGCATGAGCTATGAGTTGGAAAATAAAAAGGCATGATTTATAAAATAATTTTATAAATTAGTCGAGTACCCTCTAAAAAACTCAACTGTTGTTTCGTCCAAATAGAGGTTTGCTTTATACCCCTTAGCTCTTTCTCTAGCCTTGAGTCTTATACTTTCAATCTCCTCTTTTTTAACACGCTCACCACTATAGTTATCGAAATATTTTAATTTATCTATTTTTTCATTGTACTCTTCATCAAAGTATCTTATTAAATCGCAGTCATAATGGCTATTCATAGAGTTAGCAACCATACAGTAGAAGAATGAGGCTTTCGAAGATAAACTATCTTTATCTCCTACTCCATTATCTCGCATTAACGGAATAAAAATTACACTTTTAAATACAAATGCATAGTAGTCACCTCTTTCTATTCCATACTCTATCCATTTTAAAGCCTCATCAATGCGATTTCTTTTTTTATATATAAAGGCCGCTTGATATGCCCCATAAAGGTTCCCATCCTTATCTATTTTTTCCAAATATTTTAGGCGGGCATCTTCATTAAGATCAGACCAAATCCTGTCATCAAAGAAAAAGGTATAGCCTTTGTTTTTATATAACTTACTCGCTAACTGCTCATATCGATAATCCCGATAAAATGGAATATACTGCCACCAACTAGGGTCATGATATAAAAGGGCATACATTGCCTTTCCATCACCTTCTTCGGCGAGTTTCTCCCAACCTTCTATTGCTTTATCAACCCATTTTTCATCACACGGCCAGCCAAGATAATTACAATATGAGGTAGTCACCTTTGGCATATGGGTACCTGCAAGTGTCGCCATCGCCCAAGGGTTACCACCTTCAGCTGCTTTTAATAAGTTAGAACCTACATACAGTGTTTCGGCAGTCTTGAACTGGGTATACGCCAACCAGTAGGCCGCATTAGCATCGCCATGTTCAGCTAACGGTTTAAATATCTCACGGGCCTTTTTAAACTGACCTTGATTTAATATCTCAATTCCTTCCTCCAACGTTTCCGCACGAGATAGAAATGGAAGAATACAAGCAGTAATTATTAAATATTTCAACAACTTCACATTAACCACCAATTATTCTTTGGAATCTCTTTCTGTTCAATTCATTTATTTTTGACTTATCATTTACATGAGCAACTTCGTATTCAATCACTTCCTGGTAGGCGGGAAGATAAATAACCTTCTTGTAAGGAACCCAAGGTCTCATAGCATCAAGACGTTCGCTACAAAGGGGGCATTTTTTTCGCCTCTAACGCTCGCTTCTCCTTATCTCGAATAAGATGAAAAGGAAGCAGTGCAATTTGCGTCAGGGTAAGCTGATAGGCAACGGCAACTGTCAGTAGCCTGTTAAAAGCATAAAAGGCTTCACTGCCGTCACTTTCATGGAATAGGCCAAAGCGACTGAAGCTCGGGTGCTCCATCACATCCAACAGCCGTGAGATAAATTCATCGTAAGCAAGCGGGTCTAACTCAAACGCCAGCTTGCCAGAGAAACCAGCGATAGACGCGGCGCCAAAGTCGAAACGAAAAATTAAGCGGCCATTATCTAAGGTACATTGCAAGATAAGTTTGGCTCCAACGCCTAACTGCGCGGTGAGGCGAGTGGCGAGCTTAAACAACTGTTTCATGTCCGAGCTACCCACATTTTTCCATAAGCATTCAAGACTGACTTGTCCACCTACCTCTGCACCAGCAAAGGCCGACACCTCAGTCTTTGCACCCGCCTTAATATTTCGCAGTTTACTATCATCTGCGAGTTCTAGGTCTTTCTTGCTTTCCAAACGCGTTGCAATAAAGGTTTGAGATGTCCGCAGACCTGTGGCTCCTGTGGCAGCATCTTGACCAAATCCAATCTCATTCGAGTATTTTATGCTTGCCGCTAACATACCGTGCACAACCGCTTCAATGTCGAAGCGAATGTCTCCTAAGCTCACTTCACGACGCTCATTGTCAACGGTGTAATAAGGAACTTTCAGATCGTACATGTTTTCAGCTGGAATGGAGAATTTTGTCGCTAATTGGCCGCTGGCGAAATCAAGCGACGCTCCCAGCTGCGTGTTCCCCACTAAGTTTAAGTTGACGCTTTCAGCTGCTGCCTGCGCTGAATATGTAAATCGCATAAATTGTGCGCCGCCGCTAACGTCCATCTTAACGGTGTTACCAAAAATCTCGGTTTGCTGGGTTCGCCACGGTAGCACATACTCATAGGCCTCATCTAAAGCGACCTCTCCCCCACGTTGGCCAACGCAAACGTCTTTTTAATTTCCGCATCATTCCCCAAGGCGTCTCTTAACGCGTCCTTGAATCCCTCGGGCTTTATCACTCCTTGCCCTGTTGGTAGCGTGGGTTCATAAACTTGCGCACAACTTTGCTTATTCCTTGCTGGGTCATTATCTATAACCGCACACGTTGAGCGTATATACATCGCTTCGTTTGGTAGTGTTCAAAAGTCTGTGTCACTCCTATAGTTAACCCTCAACAGGGAGTGATACATCAATGTCCGACAAATACGAAATTGATATTCAAGCTTTTGCTAAGGCACTGCAATCTGGACAAGACCTCAACGGGAAAGATGGACTGCTAACGCCGTTGATTAAACAGATC
>NZ_MUEY01000031.1:0-2323 GCF_001995695.1 Salinivibrio sp. ML290
ATATTCTTCATCGCTGATTCTAAAAATGTCATATACACAATTAATAGAATCTGTAATTACTTGTATATTCTTCATTTTTTCCCTCTTACATGTCCACCCGGATAAACATCATATTTTCCACCATTTTTCTGACCTGCTTTAGGCGGGATTTGGACATCCCAATGATCCCCACCATGATCTGCTTTCCCACYAGTAGGTACCCACACATGACCATTTTCATCTTCCCAACCTTTCCCTATACCATTAGGATTTTTTACTCGCCCCGATTTATCGCAGCTCTTAGGTGGCTTTTTAGGTGGAAAGAAACCATCTTTTTCTTTAGGCTTGCCTGGCTCTGGAAAATTTTTGCCATCATCAGCCGACTCATTAAAATTACATAAATCAGTCGCAACACATAATGCTATACCTGTTCCAGCACCAATCAGCCCACCAACAATAGCACCAGGAGGGCCAGCAATTGCACCTCCGGCAATTGCACCACCGACGATAGGATTCCGCCCATCGGGATCCACATACCCCAGCGGATCCCCATTCACATAAGCGTAAAGGTTAATCCCTCCCGCTTNAGCACCAATCAGCCCACCAACAATAGCACCAGGAGGGCCAGCAATTGCACCTCCGGCAATTGCACCACCGACGATAGGATTCCGCCCATCGGGATCCACATACCCCAGCGGATCCCCATTCACATAAGCGTAAAGGTTAATCCCTCCCGCTTCCTGCAATGGATCACGATTCAGCCATCTTCCCAGATGCGGTACATAGAAACGGTAACCAAAGTAAACCAGCCCAGAGGCAAAGTCATTACGCTTGGTGGAGAATCCAAACGGTTGTTGCGAAAATGCGTCACCGCTGGCGGTTCCGTAGAGTGAGTAGTGGTGACTTTCTACCTTATCGCCACTTTGGTTATATACTGCGGTGACATGGCCAAGGTGGTTGGTTACGTAAGTGTAGCTTTGTTCACCAGCTTTTCGTAGCAACACCCCAGCTAGTCGGGTTCCCGATGAATATCGCACTTACTATCTGAAATCGGGCCTATCAAATCAGCAATTACTTAAATTTATAACCCAAACTATTTAACACTCTTTTATATTTTTTTGAAAAACACCCCCACGATGGAAAAAAAATCACCAAATATCCAAAGATTAAATATATAAAATATAATGTATTATCTTTTAAATAATCAAAGCTATCATCAATAATATAAAACACCCCTAAAATAACCATTAGTGACAGGATTGATATCAAAAGCCAAAATAACGCCGACAATGCTATTTTTAAAAATCCGTTAAAACGAGATATGCCTAACAAAACCTGGCCATATACATGAACAGCAAAAAACATAAAAGCCGAAAAAAACAATATATATATAGTTGTATATAACCAAATCATTAATTATTGCTCCCTAATCGTTCTCCGGTACCCACTATAGCCCCCTCAATTACAGAGCCAATTGTTTCCCCTGGTTTTCGGGATATTCCAGGTAATGACATATCTCTACCAATAATTCGATATCTAAACGGGGGTAAATAACGCCCTAGAGCCGCTCCAGTTGGCCCAGCAACAGCTCCGGCAATTCCAGCACCTAAAGCTGCGCCTAAATCATAATTACAGAGGTCGCTTGGATCTTTACCAGAAAAACCAAGTCCTGCAGCTTGTCCAGCTAAGCTAGCAACTACCGCTCCAGCTGCAGCGCCTGCGGCATTGGCTGCAAATGGATTAAAAAACCCAACTCCTGCACCAGCTAATGCTCCAGGTAAAACACCACTCCAACCACCTGAGATTGCACCGCCTACAGCACCAGATATCCCGCCATAAATACCTCCAGCAATACCAAACCGCCCATCCGGATCCACATACCCCAGCGGATCCCCATTGACATAAGCGTAAAGGTTAATCCCTCCCGCTTCCTGCAATGGATCACGATTCCGCCATCTTCCCAGATGCGGTACATAAAACCGGTAACCAAAGTAAACCAGCCCCGAGGCAAAGTCATTACGCTTGGTGGAGAATCCAAACGGTTGTTGCGAAAATGCGTCACCGCTGGCTGTTCCGTAGAGTGAGTAGTGGTGACTTTCTACCTTATAGCCAWTTTGGTTATAGACTGCGGTGACATGGCCAAGGTGGTTGGTTATGTAAGTGTAGCTTTGTTCACCAGCGGTACGTAGCAGTAACCCTTCCCACTAACTAATTTGAACTTTCTTTACTTTCAGATATAACTTTCTTATATAAATCTTCACATTCATCACACTGAAGTTTATTAATAAAATCTTCAATGGTTTTGGATTTATCTATAGAAAATAGGTTATCCAAATCATTAGAA
>NZ_MUEY01000032.1:0-1251 GCF_001995695.1 Salinivibrio sp. ML290
CCATCTCAGCAGCCAAAGCAGCTTCGGTGATCTGTTTAATCAACGGCGTTAGCAGTCCATCTTTCCCGTTGAGGTCTTGTCCAGATTGCAGTGCCTTAGCAAAAGCTTGAATATCAATTTCGTATTTGTCGGACATTGATGTATCACTCCCTGTTGAGGGTTAACTATAGGAGTGACACAGACTTTTGAACACTACCGTAGACCCGGTAACATGGCCAAGATGATTGGTTACGTAAGTGTAGCTTTGTTCACCAGCGGTACGTAGTAGTAACCCACCAATACCACCCGGCTTATCTAAACGCCAACTGTTTTCAGCAACAACGGTATCGGATCCATCGCGCTCTTGCAGTTCCAGCAAACCTAAACGGACAAATTTCTTTTCTGCTACAATCGCGCCATTTTCCAGCCGAGAATATTTAACTAACTGGTGACGATAGTTGTAGGTAAAACGCTCTTCAATCTGCACACCGTCTTGAGTAAACAGCATTGATGTAAGGCGGTTTTCGGCATCGTAACTGGCCGAGAACATCTCCCCGCCAGCCAGAACACCAGCAATCAGGTTACCATCAGCGTCATAGTCAAAAACATCGGCTACGCCGTTATACGTGGCTATCTGATTAACGTTGTTATACGTTGCTCGATAGGAGTTTGACTCGGCTGGCATCGGTTCCGTAGTTTGTAATCCAACCAAATCACCCGCAACATCGAAATCATAACCAAATTTAGCCAACTGCTCCGCTGACTTTTGGTACACCAATGAACTTAAATCACCGAGATTATCCAGCTCAACCGTCTGGGTGATACCATTCGGATACGTTCCAATGACGGAGCCAGAAGTACCATTATCCTGATACTCGTAGGCAAACTCTTGTCCCTGAGCGGTGATTTTAATTGCACGGCCCAAACTATCATACTCATAGCGAGTATTGACTCGACCATCGACACTAATGGTACTTACCCGATAGAGTTCATCATAGGTAAAATCGATGGCATCATTGCTGAATCTACAATTAATTCAAAAAATAAATTTATTTTTTTACTGCATATGCGCCATCTTTTCGTAAGCGACTACCATTTGGATTGACAGCACCTTCATCAGTTAAATCTGGGTAAAATATTTTTTTTTCATACAAGCCATAAAATATAGTCCCATGGATCCCAACAACATCTTTCTTTAATACCCTATTTTCCCAAATAGAACTAGGTATAGTAACTCCCTCCGTTTCTAGGTCTTCCCAGAAAACTATATCC
>NZ_MUEY01000033.1:0-1517 GCF_001995695.1 Salinivibrio sp. ML290
GACTGCCGGTGATAAACCGGAGGAAGGTGGGGACGACGTCAAGTCATCATGGCCCTTACGAGTAGGGCTACACACGTGCTACAATGGCAGATACAGAGGGCAGCGAAGCTGCGAAGTGGAGCGAATCCCTTAAAGTTTGTCGTAGTCCGGATTGGAGTCTGCAACTCGACTCCATGAAGTCGGAATCGCTAGTAATCGTGGATCAGAATGCCACGGTGAATACGTTCCCGGGCCTTGTACACACCGCCCGTCACACCATGGGAGTGGGCTGCACCAGAAGTAGATAGCTTAACCTTCGGGAGGGCGTTTACCACGGTGTGGTTCATGACTGGGGTGAAGTCGTAACAAGGTAGCCCTAGGGGAACCTGGGGCTGGATCACCTCCTTACTGACGCTATTCGATCAGAATGCCACGGTGAATACGTTCCCGGGCCTTGTACACACCGCCCGTCACACCATGGGAGTGGGCTGCACCAGAAGTAGATAGCTTAACCTTCGGGAGGGCGTTTACCACGGTGTGGTTCATGACTGGGGTGAAGTCGTAACAAGGTAGCCCTAGGGGAACCTGGGGCTGGATCACCTCCTTACTGACGCTATTKTTGCGAGTGTTCACACAGATTGTATAGGTTGAAGTATTAAAGAGGATATGTTCCCAAACATATCAGCGTGTCCCATTCGTCTAGAGGCCTAGGACACCGCCCTTTCACGGCGGTAACAGGGGTTCGACTCCCCTATGGGACGCCATTGGGTTGTTAGCTCAGTTGGTAGAGCAGTTGACTTTTAATCAATTGGTCACAGGTTCGAATCCTGTACAACCCACCATTTCTCAGACGCGGGGCTATAGCTCAGCTGGGAGAGCGCTTGCATGGCATGCAAGAGGTCGGCGGTTCGATCCCGCCTAGCTCCACCAAGTCTGGAAGATGGGCGATTAGCTCAGTTGGGAGAGCACCTCCCTTACAAGGAGGGGGTCACTGGTTCGAGCCCGGTATCGCCCACCATTTTCTCTGCAAGAGAAAAGCACTACAACAAAATGGGGCTATAGCTCAGCTGGGAGAGCGCCTGCCTTGCACGCAGGAGGTCAGCAGTTCGATCCTGCTTAGCTCCACCATTTTACTCTTTGTTTTTACAGCAGTTGACGCCTGTTGCGATGAGTGCTGTCTGAAAGCAAAAAATAAAGTGGTTTATCGTATTGATAGAATCACATGCTCTTTAACAATCTGGAAAGCTGACAAGTCATTCTTAAAGAATGGCAGTAAAGTTCTCAATCAGTGACAGAAATGTCACTCACACAATCAAGTGTGCTTGGGCTTTGTCTTAGTAATAAGCAAAGTCTCTATTTTGAGTCCGGCAAAAACAAAACCTTAATTGGTTGATGATTCAACACTGAGTGGTTTTGCGACGCAGATTTCTTTTTTAGACAATCTCGCCGTAAATAAAACCTCTTGGGGTTGTATGGTTAAGTGATTAAGCGTAG
The DNA here is from genome assembly GCF_001995695.1 of Salinivibrio sp. ML290. Taxonomy (NCBI): domain Bacteria; kingdom Pseudomonadati; phylum Pseudomonadota; class Gammaproteobacteria; order Vibrionales; family Vibrionaceae; genus Salinivibrio; species Salinivibrio sp. ML290. The sequence continues at coordinate 1,474 of NZ_MUEY01000033.1, forward strand.
ACGGTGGATGCCTTGGCAGTCAGAGGCGATGAAGGACGTACTAA
>NZ_MUEY01000035.1:0-1545 GCF_001995695.1 Salinivibrio sp. ML290
GGCTCCCACTGCTTGTACGTAGACGGTTTCAGGTTCTATTTCACTCCCCTCACAGGGGTTCTTTTCGCCTTTCCCTCACGGTACTGGTTCACTATCGGTCAGTCAGGAGTATTTAGCCTTGGAGGATGGTCCCCCCATGTTCAGACAAGATATCACGTGTCCCGTCCTACTCGTTTTCACGTCTAAGGCGCCGTCGGTTACGGGGCTATCACCCTTTATTGCCAGGTTTTCCAACCTGTTCACCTAACGCCTAAGCCGCTTAAGGGCTGCTCCGGGTTCGCTCGCCGCTACTGCCGGAATCTCAATTGATTTCTTTTCCTTCGGGTACTTAGATGTTTCAGTTCCCCGAGTTCGCCTCTTAGCGCTATGTATTCACRCTAAGATACCTGCTTATGCAGGTGGGTTTCCCCATTCGGANTTAGTACGTCCTTCATCGCCTCTGACTGCCAAGGCATCCACCGTCTACGCTTAATCACTTAACCATACAACCCCAAGAGGTTTTATTTACGGCGAGATTGTCTAAAAAAGAAATCTGCGTCGCAAAACCACTCAGTGTTGAATCATCAACCAATTAAGGTTTTGTTTTTGCCGGACTCAAAATAGAGACTTTGCTTATCACTAAGACAAAGCCCAAGCACACTTGATTGTGTGAGTGACATTACATGTCACTGATTGAGAACTTTACTGTCATTCTTTAAGAATGACTTGTCAGCTTTCCAGATTGTTAAAGAGCATGTCGTTTATTGCTAAATAAACCACGTTCTAAAGATTCTTAAGCAAAAACCTTTAAAGCGTGGTGGGCGATACCGGGCTCGAACCAGTGACCCCCTCCTTGTAAGGGAGGTGCTCTCCCAACTGAGCNTGAGAACTTTACTGTCATTCTTTAAGAATGACTTGTCAGCTTTCCAGATTGTTAAAGAGCATGTCGTTTATTGCTAAATAAACCACGTTCTAAAGATTCTTAAGCAAAAACCTTTAAAGCGTGGTGGGCGATACCGGGCTCGAACCAGTGACCCCCTCCTTGTAAGGGAGGTGCTCTCCCAACTGAGCTAATCGCCCATCTTCCAGACTTGGTGGAGCTAGGCGGGATCGAACCGCCGACCTCTTGCATGCCATGCAAGCGCTCTCCCAGCTGAGCTATAGCCCCGCGCCTGAGAAATGGTGGGTTGTACAGGATTCGAACCTGTGACCAATTGATTAAAAGTCAACTGCTCTACCAACTGAGCTAACAACCCATGGCGTCCCATAGGGGAGTCGAACCCCTGTTACCGCCGTGAAAGGGCGGTGTCCTAGGCCTCTAGACGAATGGGACACGCCGATATGTTTGGGAACATATCCTCTTTAATGCTTCAACCTATACAATCTGTGTGAACACTCGCAAAAATAGCGTCAGTAAGGAGGTGATCCAGCCCCAGGTTCCCCTAGGGCTACCTTGTTACGACTTCACCCCAGTCATGAACCACACCGTGGTAAACGCCCTCCCGAAGGTTAAGCTATCTACTTCTGGTGCAGCCCACTCCCATGGTGTGACGGGCGGTGTGTACA
>NZ_MUEY01000004.1:0-181487 GCF_001995695.1 Salinivibrio sp. ML290
ACTGTAAAAGTTGTCGTTTGGTCACTCAGTTCATCGAATAAATCTTTTTGTCTATTCTCAACGAGTGCCCACACAGATTGCATAGGTCAAATTGTTAAAGAGCGTGTTGACTGAGTGGTTGGCATTTCGTGACTTGCGTCTCGTTGCCCCGTCAACAGGAAGCGCAGTATAGAGATCTCAGTTTTTCCCGCAACCCCTAAACATAAAAAAAATGCGCCTTGCTACTCGTTTGTTCACAAAACAAACAAAAGTAGACAAAAGGCGCTTTTTTAGTCAGCAAGAACGGAAAGTGGCTGGTCTTCACCCGTTCTTATTTTCAATCACTCTTAGTGCGAATGCTGTTTTTCTTCCGCGCGTTCTTTAGCTCGGCAGTAACGTACAGAGCCCCACGCCATCAGCAGGAGTACAAAAGGTATCGCACCGGCTGTCCATTGTGCCCACGTATAATAGGCAAGTGTCTCTATGATGATGACATGGCCAAGGATCAATAAAGCCGCGCAGATTATCGCGACGACCATCATACTCAATTCTGATTTCATCCTTTTCCCCCTCAATGTTGTGTACGTGTTGAGTTTATCGAGGGAGACGCACGGTAGATTAGTACAGATAGTTCAGTATTCGGCTGTGACAGTTGAGTGCACAGATAAAGCTGAGATCGAGCTCGCAATCTGTGTGAGCCCCTCCAAGCTCTGACTATCATTGACCCCTTCGGCATTTTGCCTTCCCACAATCGAGACGTTCAGTCGAAAGCAGTGATTAAAGCGTCCGTCACTGGCAAATAGTGCACCCGGTGCGATTGTCACGCCATAAGGCCTGAGTGCTTGAAAGAGGTCGCGCGTATCGATGCCCTTATCGAGCATGATCCACAAAAAATAGCCGCCTGTAGGCTGACTCATCACCGTAGAGGGAGGTAAAAGTGCTTTTAGCCTTGTACGTATCACCTCATGGCGGGAAGACAATGTTTCGCGTAATCGCCGTAGGTGCGAGTCATACCCACCTTGCTTTAAATAATCGGCAATCGCCAATTGGTTAGGTGCGCCGACTGCCAAACTCGATACAGACTGGCGCTTCTCTATTTGCATCGCATAACAGCCTGCCGCTATCCAGCCAACCCGAAAACCCGGTGCGAGTTGTTTCGAAAACGAGCCACAGTGCAGCACACTACCCTGCGTATCGTAGGCTTTAAGCGGCATCGGCCTTGCCTCTGAGAAAAACAGCTCGCCATAGACATCATCCTCTATCAATGGCACTTGATACGCAGCGAGTATGCTGACCACATCTGGCCTGCGATGCGCTGGTATCGACGCGCCCGTGGGGTTATGGAAGTTGCTCATCAACCAACACGCACTGATCGAGTGGGACGCTAAGGCATGCTCCAGTGCATGGATATCGACCCCTGTTTCAGGATCAACCGCGACGGGAACGGCTTTAAGCTGTAAACGTTCGAGTGTCTGCAGCACCCCGTAGAACGCGGGGGCTTCAATAATCACCTTATCTCCTGGCTTCGTCACTGCCGCTAAAGACAGACTCAATGCCTCTATTGCCCCATTAGTAATAATGATTTCATCAATACTGACTTTAATTCCTTGGCGGAGATAACGCTGTGCAATCTGTCGACGTAGGCCGATATCGCCCGGCGGTAAAATCGTGAAGTGATCGGGATGAGAGGATTGACGCAGCACTCGCGCCATCGCGCGGCCAAGCGCTTGCATGGGAAATAACTGAGGATCAGGAAAAGCTGAACCAAATGGGTAGTACGCGCCTTTATGGCTAGCACTGATCACATCAAGCACATCCTGGTGGGTGTCGAGCCACTGAGATTGCGCTTGTGGTCGTGCCAATGCATCCACCGCGAGCTTGTTATAATGAGGCCGCACAAAAAAGCCAGAGCGCGGACGCGCCTCAACCCAACCATCGGCTTCTAATTGCTCATAAGCTCTCATTACCGTCATTGGGCTAACGTGTTGAAGCCGACTCATCTCCCTCACCGAAGGGATCCGATCACCGACTTGCCAAACACGCTGCTGAATTTGTGTTTCGATCCAGCTGGCAATGTCTCGATAACGCATTTGCACACTGCTACTCCCTGTTATTGCCCAGACGGTGATCATACCTTGGCAAGTAACAATTGGCGGGATGGAATGTAGCGGAGTGTGACCTGATCAGCGCTAATCCTTACCCACAACGAAAAAAGCCCCAGTCTTTTGACTGGGGCTTTTTTGGGATTTGGTGCCGAGAGAGGGACTTGAACCCTCACACCCGTTAAGGCGGCGGATTTTGAATCCGCTGCGTCTACCAATTCCGCCATCTCGGCAAGTGGGGGCAATTATACGTACCGACCTTTGGAGTGCAAGTAATAAAAATAAAAATCCGTTCGTTCGCACTATTTTTAACCAATTCAAGCCATTCAGCCACATTGGTGCTGAATTTGTCACCAAAAGACATCGCAAAACCGAGGTATAAGCTTACTCACTGTCTGCCGGTCTATGCTAGGCTAGCACCGAATTGAGTACTGGGGTGTGAACAATCAAATGCAAACTTCTTCTATCGCTTGCCCAACCGCAGGCTTTTTCCGGCGTTTAGCCGCTTGGCTTTATGATCTCCTCGTCGTGGCGGCTTTGCTCATGCTCGCCGGAGGGGGAATGATGGCAATACTCGCCCTAGCACAAGTGCTAGGCATGTCGATTGCCCCTTACCAAGACATCAGTGATTTCTTAACCCATCACCCGATAGTCAATCCACTTTATACTGCGTATCTGGCCTGTGTCATCGGTGGTTTTTATGGCTACTTTTGGTGTAAAGCCGGACAAACGCTGGGCATGCGCGCGTGGCGGCTTAGGTTACAAAATACCGATGGCAGCAACATTCGTCCCACTCAAGCCATTATTCGTTTGGCCACTGCCTGCTTTGGCCTCGGGAATCTGGTTGTTCTTTTCGACATTAATAACCGTGCATTTCAAGACCACTTCGCCGAATGCGACATGATTGTGCTTCCCAAGCCCACTAAGAACAAAAAAGACTAATCACCTCTCTCGACTGGGCACCTGCTGCGTGCCCTCTCCTACCTATCGACTCACCGTTATAAATTGATATAAGACAATAAATGGGTTGATTTCTACCTATTCATCAATCCGTTATTTTTTAGGTTTTATTCATCACACGTAAAGCGACTGATTGACTAAATAATCAAAGCTCGCACATAAACTCATCATTAACTCAGCTTTCAGCACCGTAGAGGAAGCGAGCCCAACATCATTTAATCAATAAAAACCCAAGCCACACAAAAAGAGAAAATAATAACTACGCATAAATAACAACACCACATTCAGTTTTATGGAGTTCACCTTTTTGGTGCTCCATTAACCACCTCTTCTTTTGTGAGATATCACTAAGAAGTGAAAAGGGAACCACTTTTACAATGAATGTAAAGCCATGTACCACGGCATAAAAATAATAAATAACGTGAAATTAACGGAATTACCTCAATACGTGTAGCGCACTATAGATGCTAATAAGAGGTATGAGGAGAAAGTATGAGTACTCACAGTGTTCCCGAAAAAAAAGGCTGGTTCTCGAACTTAAAGTTCCCGTCCGCCTATACCATTCTATTCATTCTTATCGCCGTCGTCGCCGCCCTGAGCTGGGTGGTGCCCGCCGGTCAGTATGAACGAGAGTATAATGAAGAGCTCGGTCGAGACGTTCCTATCTCAGGGACTTACGAACAGGTTGACAGTAACCCTCAAGGCATTGTCGATGTCCTGCTGGCTCCCATTGACGGTTTTTATAACCACCAAACGTATGAAGCGGCCGCCATTGATGTCTCGCTGTTCATTCTGATCATTGGTGGCTTTTTAGGGTTGGTCACCAAAACAGGTGCCATTGATGCGGGGATTGAACGCGTCACCAAGCGTCTAGAGGGACGCGAAGAGTGGATGATCCCCATTTTGATGGGCTTATTTGCCGCCGGGGGCACCATTTATGGCATGGCGGAAGAGTCCTTGCCTTTTTATACGCTACTTGTGCCTGTGATGATGGCTGCACGCTTTGACCCTGTAGTCGCAGCGGCGACGGTACTGCTTGGGGCAGGGATAGGTACGTTAGGCTCAACCATCAACCCGTTCGCCACTGTGATTGCAGCCAATGCCGCAGGGATCCCTTTCACTGATGGTATCCTCCTGCGTCTTGCGATCTTAGTCATTGGCTGGCTTATTTGTGTTGTCTATGTCATGCGCTATGCGCGCAAAGTACAAGCCGATCAGAGCCAATCGATCGTTTATGACCAGTATGAAAGTAATAAAAAACACTTCCTGGGCGAGCACGACGACAACCAAAGCCTTGATTTTACGGCCACACGCAAAGTGATACTGACTATCTTTGCCGGTGCCTTTGCCGTGATGATATATGGTGTTTCATCTCTTGATTGGTGGATGGCAGAGATCTCAGCCGTCTTCCTGGGGGCTGCCATCATCATTGGCCTGATTGCACGCATGAGCGAAGAGGAAATCACCACCAGCTTCATTGATGGGGCGAGAGACCTACTCGGTGTGGCGCTAATCATCGGCATTGCCCGCGGGATCGTGGTGATTATGGATAAAGGCATGATTACCGACACCATCCTTAATAGTGCCGAGAGTTTAGTCAGTGGTTTGTCGTCTTTCGTCTTTATTAACGTGATGTATTGGCTGGAAGTGTTACTGTCATTCTTGGTGCCTTCTTCATCTGGCTTGGCAGTGCTCACCATGCCAATTATGGCGCCATTGGCCGACTTTGCGAACGTTGGGCGAGAATTGGTAGTAACGGCCTATCAATCGGCTTCGGGGCTCGTCAATCTCGTTACACCTACCTCCGGCGTGGTGATGGGTGGCTTGGCCATTGCCCGCGTGCCTTATGCGAAATGGATAAAATGGGTCGCGCCGTTGCTTGGCATTCTTACCATTATGATCATGGCCATGCTTAGCCTTGGCGTCATGTTATAACATCAGACATCAACTAAGCGTAGAGCGCATTGCTATCAAGCAGTGCGCTTTTTTATTTCTCTCACGTCCCCTGCTATAACAGCACACTTCCCTACCCCGTTCACACCTCTATTACATTATTAACACAAAGCGATTTAATACCGATCGTCATCACAAATAGAAACAAAAATCGCTCGGCATTTGTTAAATATAAATACCACTAAAGATAATCATTCATTTAATGCGCATAAGGTGAAATAAAAATAAAACATAAAAGGCATAAAAAATACACATACCCTGCTAAAAACCTAGCACCATAAAAATAATATCGTTAAGCACGCAATAAAAGTGACTAAGTATTAAAAACCATTTTTTAATGCCGCCATAAATACCATTAACACAGAGTAAAAACCACGAAATAGAGGCAATGATTTCAATGTGATCTAACTTCAAGTTCAACCGGCTCACGGCGTTAGAATAAATCTGTACCCAATAAAAAATCTGCACTTTTTATTTCCCTTCCGATAAAAAGCCAAGCAGAGATATACGGAGAAAGAAAGATGAACAACTTCTATGTCGGCTCTGAAATTGGTCAATTACGCACCGTGATGTTGCACCGCCCCGAGCGTGCTTTAACCCACCTCACCCCCTCGAACTGTCATGACTTACTTTTCGACGATGTTCTGTCAGTTGAACGTGCGGGTGAAGAGCATGACAAATTCGCTCAAACACTGCGCGATCAGGGCGTTGAGGTGCTATTGCTGCAAAACCTGCTTGCCGAGACGCTGGATGTACCCGAAGCCAAAGCCTGGCTAATGAACCTTAAGATCTCGGACTATACCTTTGGTCCGTCATTTGCGAACGATATTCGCTGCTATCTCAATGATCTCCCTCACCACGAGCTCGCATCAATGTTCTTAGGAGGGCTGGCGTACTCCGAGCTACCGATTACCACGACCTCCATGTTACAAGCGATGCATGCCCCATCGGACTTTATCATTGACCCCCTGCCTAACCACTTATTCACACGTGATACCTCGTGCTGGTTATATGGTGGTGTGTCGATTAACCCCATGGCCAAACCGGCGCGTAAGCGTGAAACAAACCACTTGCGTGCGATCTACAAATGGCATCCTCGCTTTGCGAACGGCGACTTTATTACCTACTTTGGTGCACAAAACATCGACTACGACAATGCCACCATTGAAGGCGGCGATGTCACTGTCCTAGGGAAAGGCGTGGTATTGATTGGCATGTCTGAACGCACCACGCCACAAGGGGTGGAAAACCTCGCGTCCAGCCTGTTCAAACATGGACAAGCCAAGCAAGTAATTGCCATGGAGCTGCCAAAACATCGCTCTTGCATGCACCTAGATACCGTGATGACCCATATGCGTGAAGATACTTTCTCGGTGTACCCCGAAGTGATTCGCAAAGACATCAAATGCTGGAGTCTGACCGGTGACCGTAGCGGCCATCTCAATGTACGCGAAGAAGATTACTTCCTCACCGCCATCGAAAAAGCCCTCGATGTCGGCCCACTGAACCTGATCACTACCGGCGGCGATAGCTTCGAAGCGGAACGTGAACAGTGGAATGACGCCAACAATGTCTTGACCGTGCGCCCAGGTGTCGTCGTCGGCTACGAGCGTAACACTTATACCAATGAGAAATACGACAAAGCTGGGATCACTGTTCTATCCATTCCGGGTGATGAGCTGGGTCGCGGCCGCGGTGGCGCACGCTGCATGAGCTGCCCGATTCATCGTGATGGCATTTAATCCCCGAGCGGGCTGGGCACCTGGCTCAGCCCCCACCGACTGTAGAGAGTAAGACTATGAAAAAACCCACTGTCGTCGTGGCACTCGGAGGCAACGCCCTGCTTCGTCGAGGCGAACCTTTAGAAGCCGACATTCAACGTGCCAATATCGCCAAAGCGGCCAAAACCATTGCGGCTATCGGCGAACAATACAACGTGGTGCTCGTCCACGGTAATGGCCCTCAAGTTGGTTTACTGGCCCTGCAGGGGCTCGAATACAAATCCGTGACACCTTATCCTTTGGACGTGCTAGGTTCAGAAACCCAAGGCATGATTGGCTATATGCTGATGCAAGAGTTGCATAACTTAGCGCCAGACCAACACGTGTCTTGCATGCTGACCCAGATGACGGTCGATCCTAACGATCCTGCGTTTGCGAATCCCACCAAGCCAATAGGCCCGGTATATGACCAACAAGAGGCCGCCCAATTGGCCGAAAAGTATGGCTGGGATATTAAACCGGACGGCCAATATTATCGCCGTGTTGTGCCCAGCCCACAACCTACTGGGATTGTCGAAGACGACGCTATCGCGAGCCTCATCGACCAAGGGCACTTAGTGATTTGTACGGGAGGGGGCGGTATCCCTGTGATCCAAGAAGGGACCCAGCTAAAAGGCATCGAGGCTGTCATTGATAAAGACATGTCTGCCGCCTTCCTCGCCCGTCAAATCAATGCCGATGCGCTGCTTATTTTGACCGATGCCGAAGCGGTTTACCTCGATTATGGTGAGCCAAGTCAACGCGCACTTGCCGACACAACGCCCGATGATCTCAGCCAATATACCTTCGATGCTGGCTCTATGGGGCCAAAAATCGATGCCTCCTGCGAGTTTATTCGCCAAGGCGGCAAGCTAGTAGGTATTGGCGCCCTCGAAGATGGCCTTGCTATCTTGGCAGGCCAAGCTGGCACACGTATTCGTCCACACTCAGTCAATAACAACAATATTTCTCACGGCCAGCCTACCCCTGCACAGGCCTGAGACCAATAACAAAGAGGATTGCCCACTATGGCTTTTAATCTACGCAACCGTAACTTCCTAAAATTACTGGACTTCACTCCTCGTGAGATCCAACACTTTATCGATATGGCCATTGAGCTGAAAAAAGCGAAATACAATGGCTACGAAACGCCCCGTCTAAAAGGCAAAAATATCGCCCTTATCTTTGAAAAAGCGTCAACACGCACCCGCTGTGCCTTTGAAACCGCTGTTTTTGATCAAGGCGGCCAAGTGAGCTACATCGGCCCAACGGGGTCACAAATTGGCCATAAGGAGTCGATGAAGGACACCGCACGCGTATTGGGTCGGATGTATGACGGCATTGAATACCGCGGCTTTGGCCAAGACATTGTGGAAGAGCTGGGTGAGTTCGCAGGGGTACCTGTCTGGAATGGATTAACCACAGAGTTCCACCCCACCCAAATTTTAGCGGACTTGATGACCATGCTCGAGCATGGACGCGGCAAGCAACTGCACGAAATGCGCTTTGCTTACCTAGGCGATGCCCGAAACAACATGGGGAACTCTCTGATGGTGGGTGCCGCTAAAATGGGGATGGACATCCGCTTAGTGGCTCCGAAAGCATTCTGGCCAGAAGAAGAGCTAGTCGCACAGTGTCGTGCTATCGCCGAAAAAACCGGCGCACGCATTACGCTGACCGAAGAGGTACAAGAAGGCGTGAAAGATTGTGACTTCTTGTATACCGACGTCTGGGTGTCGATGGGTGAGTCTAAAGAAGCGTGGGATGAACGCGTTGCGCTCATGAAGCCCTATCAAGTCAATATGGATGTCGTGAAAGCCACTGGCAACCCGCACGTGAAATTCATGCACTGTCTTCCTGCCTTCCACAATAACGAAACCACAGTGGGGGCAGAAATCGAAGAAAAGTATGGGTTAAAAGGCCTAGAAGTCACAGAAGATGTGTTTGAGTCAGACTGCTCAATTGTGTTTGATGAAGCAGAAAACCGTCTCCACACCATCAAAGCGGTGATGGTCGCCACCCTTGGCGATTAACGCCACCTGAGCGAGGGCGCCGAGTGGCGCCCTACTTCTCAATATTGACACCACCCAGTGACACCCATCAAAGTTTCATTTAAAAGCAACTGATAGCATATGCGATTGAATCACGCATTATTAGCTTTATGCGCTGATATTGACGTGAAATGCCGTTTATTATAAGGGGTTGCCCGTGGTTAATGATGCAATTCTATCGGTAAAAACGACCACTCCGGAGGACGATATCCTCTCTGCGTGTCGACACCTGCTGCAAACGCAAAGCTTTACCACCCAAGATGCCGTTCGCCAGCAATTGGTTCAACTCGGCTATCTTGATGTCAGCCAGTCGACCGTTTCACGCCTATTATCCAAGCTCGGGGTCGCCAAAGTACCCAATGCGCATGGACAAAAAGTCTACGCACTCAGCGGAGATATGGAGCCTGTCTACGCGGTGTCTTCTGTCGGCTCACAAATCGATGACATCACCTGTAGCCAAGCCATGGTGGTAGTGAAAACCCACCCAGGCGGCGCACAGTTGATCGCTCGCTTACTCGACTTGCACCGACATCCTTTGATCTTAGGAACGGTAGGCGGGAACGATACTGTCCTGGTCGCACCACGCCAGCTCAATGAGCTTGCCGCCTGCGAGCAAGTGGTTCGAGACCGCCTTGCCCCTGAGTAAACGGCTTTACGTGGCAAGCTAACCGTTGCAGACTATAGGTGTCGCTTTTTATAACAAAGGAACAGACAATGACCCAAGTACTGCAAACCGAGCAGGCGCCAGAAGCTATCGGTCCGTATTCGCAAGGCGTTGACCTTGGCAACATGGTGCTGACCTCAGGCCAAATCCCCGTCAACCCAGTGACTGGCCAGATCTCTCCTGAAATCACCGCACAAACACGTCAGTCTCTCGACAACGTCAAAGCGGTGGTAGAAGCTGCTGGGCTTAAAGTGAATGATATTGTTAAGCTCACCGTGTTTGTCAAAAACATGGAAGACTTTGCGGATGTCAACAAAGTGTATGGTGCGTTCTTTGATGAACACGGTGTGGAAAACTACCCTGCTCGTTCATGCGTTGAGGTCGCACGCCTGCCCAAAGACGTTGATATCGAAATTGAAGCGATTGCGGTACGCCAAGCCTAATTGGTAAGCGACGGCAACGAAAAGCTATTTCAGCGAAACGCTACTTCCAGCGAAAAGCTAATTCCAGCGAAGAGCTAATGCAAAAGCGGCGCCTCCAGGCGCCGCTTTTTTATGTCGTGATGGCATAGCGCACACTTATCAACCGCGCGCCATCACATCGATACGTGATAAAACGTCAGCAAACCAAGCGGTGAAGCGCTCGGGGGCGTCCACCATCGCCTGCTTGACTTCATCTTCAGACCACCAGCGGCAGTCTGCTACCTCATCTGGGTTAGGGATCATGTCGACATGGTTGACTTCACAGGCGATGACTTGATCTAATTCATGCTCTATCAACCCGTTATCCAGCTCGGCACGGTATTCAAACCAAGGTCCCATGGTAAAATCAAGCGGGCGCGCTATCCCTAACTCTTCATACAGGCGCCGTTTTGCCGCCGCCGCAACCGGCTCATCTTGTTTGGGGTGCGAGCAGCATGTATTGGTCCACAATCCACCACTATGATACTTATCGAACGCGCGACGCTGTAGCAAGTACTCACGCTCACCCAGCTCATTGCAACGAAACAACATCACTGAGAAGGCCATGTGCAGCCATCCTTGCTGATGGGCCTCCAACTTTTCAGCGATCCCTTGAGGTTCACCGCTCGGTGAGACCAAAACCACATGGTGGCGCTGGGTTGAAGTCATAAACCTATCCTCAATTAGCGAACGCCTTGATTGCGCTCCGCCACTTCTGCATCAAGTTGTTCGAGCTTGCTTTTCATCACCTGGTGGCAATGCTTCGCGAGGTCACGGACATTGTCTTTATCGTAGCCTGTTGACGAAATTGGCGCCATCACTTCAACAATCACATGGCCGTTGTTCCAGCGGTTCGCTTTTAGGTGGTGCGTGGAGCTACATACAATGGGAATCAAGGGGACGTTCGCACCGATCGCCGCATGAAATGCGCCGGTTTTAAAGGGCAATAATCCGCGCCCGCGTGAACGTGTTCCTTCGGGAAATAACCATACGCTCAATTGTTTGGCTCGGATTTTCTCTGTGACCTGCGCAATGGTTCCCATGGCTTTACTGCGATTGGCACGATCAATCAATACATTGCCCGTGAGCCAATAGAGCTGACCAAAAATGGGGATCCATAACAGGCTTTTCTTACCCACGGTGACCGCGCCAGGCATCAACGCATTCGATAAGGTTACCATATCCCAATTGCTTTGGTGGTTGGCGATACACACGCTAGCGCCAGGCTCACGAGGTGCCCCTTCTGCGAAGCGCAGTTCAAGGCTAATCCCGAACAAACCAGAGAGGCGTCCAAACCACTTACTGATATGGTAGCAATTACGAGGGTTGCGAGGGCTTAACAAGCAATACAAACCACCAAAAACAAACAGCAAAACAGCGACAATCAATAAAGCCAGCAGTCGCACGACAAAAATCATTTCTCTCTCCAAAGAGCAGGCGTGAAAGGCGAGTCAGTATACCGATTCAGCGCAAAAATGCACCCACACCGCCCCTGGGTTCAGGGGCGGTAGCGACTTAGTGTTCGGGCAGGATTTCGATTTGATCGACGCGCTGGAGACCTCGCGGCAGCATACTGCCTCGTCGACCTCGCTCGCCACGATAATGAGTGAGATCATCCGGTTTTAAGGTCAGTTTGCGCTTCCCAGCGTGCAAGGTCACCCCGGCATTGGCTGGCACCACATACAGTTGGCTTAACACCTCTTCACGTGACTTGGCGCGTGCGCCAGGAATATTAATGATCTTATTCCCTTTCCCTTTACTCAGTTGCGGAAGCTCATGGACCGGGAACACCAACATGCGGCCTTCATTGGAAATCGCGACAATCAAATCGCTTTCCAAATCACCCACCTGGCGCGGTGGCATCACTTCGGCTTGATCTGGAACCGTCAATAAGGCTTTACCGCTGCGGTTTTTGGAGAGCATATCCGCTTGCTTGCACACAAAACCATAACCGGCGTCCGAGGCCACCAAGGTGAGCTGCCCCTCATCAGCCATTAATACATGACGAATAGACGAGCCTGGGGTGATATTAATTCGCCCGGTAATCGGCTCACCTTGGCTGCGCGCGGATGGCAAGGTGTGCGACTCTATGGCATAGCTGCGACCATCAGACCCCAGGAAAACCGCGGGTTGGTTACTTTTGCCCGGTGCCGCGTCGAGGAACTTGTCGCCTGCTTTGTAATTAAGGCCAGTGGCATCCACATCATGCCCTTTGGCATGGCGGATCCACCCTTTATCTGAGAGCACCACAGTGATGGGTTCGCTGGGGACCAAATCACGCTCAGTTAACGCTTTGGCCTCCGCTCGCTCAACCAGCGGGGAACGGCGGTCGTCCCCGTATTTTTCCGCATCCGCGAGGATTTCTTTTTTGATTAAGGTGTTTAAGCGACGATCTGAGCCGAGCAGCTTCTCTAGCTTATCGCGCTCTTTGCTCAATTCATCTTGCTCACCACGGATCTTGATTTCCTCAAGCTTGGCTAACTGGCGTAATTTGATCTCCAGGATCGCTTCTGCCTGTTTCTCGCTCAAACCAAAACGTGCAATCAGCTCGGCTTTAGGCTCATCCTCACTGCGGATGATCTCAATCACCTCGTCAATGTTTAGGTAAGCGGCCAGTAAGCCTTCTAGAATATGCAGGCGGGCGAGGACTTTTTCTAACCGGTGCTCAAGGCGGCGTCTCACCGTCTGGCGGCGGAACGTTAACCACTCAGATAAAATGCCATGTAACCCCTTAACTTGTGGGCGTCCATCCAGGCCAATCATATTAAGGTTAACGCGGTAGTTCTTCTCTAGATCGGTCGAGGCGAACAAGTGATCCATCAGTTGATCACAATCGACACGGTTAGAGCGCGGCACAATCACAATCCGAGTGGGGTTTTCATGATCCGACTCATCACGGAGATCGTCTACCATCGGCAGCTTTTTCGCCCGCATTTGATTGGCGATTTGCTCTAGCAGCTTAGCGCCCGATACTTGATGAGGCAGCGCAGTAATCACAATTTCATTGCTTTCTTTATGCCAAAGCGCGCGCATTTTGATAGAGCCCCGTCCGCTAGCATAGAGCTTTTTCAAATCTGACTTCGGCGTGATCACTTCCGCTTCGGTAGGGTAGTCAGGTCCCTGTACATGCTCCAGTACACCGTCTAAGTCCAAGCTCGGCTTATCGATCATTGCGGCCAAGGCGTTGGCAAGCTCACGCGCATTGTGTGGCGGAATATCCGTTGCCATCCCTACCGCAATACCGGTGATCCCATTGAGGAGAATATGCGGTAAGCGTGCCGGCAGGGTTTTAGGCTCTTTCATGGTGCCATCAAAATTAGGCCCCCATTCAACCGTCCCTTGCCCGAGTTCTTGCAGCAACACTTCAGAGAAACGCGATAAGCGTGATTCCGTGTAACGCATCGCCGCAAACGATTTAGGATCGTCAGGCGCGCCCCAGTTACCCTGACCATCCACCAGCGGATAACGATAGGAAAACGGCTGAGCCATCAATACCATGGCCTCGTAACACGCCGAGTCGCCATGAGGATGGTATTTACCCAGTACATCCCCGACAGTACGCGCCGATTTTTTATATTTTGCCGTGGCGGATAGCCCCAGCTCTGACATCGCGTAAATGATCCGGCGCTGCACTGGCTTTAAGCCATCGCCGATAAACGGCAGTGCGCGATCCATGATGACGTACATCGAGTAATTGAGGTATGCGTCCTCAGTGAACTGGCGCAGAGCAAGTTGCTCTACCCCATCATAAGTCACCTCTGTCATGCGAATAAGATCCCGTTATAGTGATTTAGATATCGATAAGCTCGGCCATATCGCCTTTTTGCTGCAGCCAATGGCGGCGATCCTCTGCCCGTTTTTTACCCAGCAGCATATCCATCAGTTGCTGCGTCTGCTCATCATCATCAATAGTGAGCTGAACCAGGCGACGAGTATTGGGATCCATGGTGGTTTCACGCAGCTGTAACGGGTTCATTTCCCCCAAACCTTTAAAGCGTTGCACATTGATTTTGCCGCGTTTATTGCTCAAACGCTCAAGGATCCCTGCTTTTTCATCTTCATCCAAGGCATAAAAGACCTCCTTGCCACAATCGATGCGGTAAAGTGGCGGCATTGCCACATACACATGACCAGCCTGAACCAAGGCTCTAAAGTGTTGCATAAAGAGTGCACATAGCAAGGTCGCAATATGTAAGCCATCGGAGTCCGCATCGGCGAGGATGCAGATTTTATCGTAACGAAGATTCCCCAAGTCCCCAGAATCAGGATCAATGCCCAGCGCCACAGAGATATCATGCACTTCTTGGGAGGCCAATACTTGGTCTGCGGAGACTTCCCATGTATTGAGGATCTTGCCTCGAAGCGGCATCACCGCTTGAAATTCGCGATCCCGAGCCTGCTTAGCTGAGCCACCTGCCGAGTCCCCCTCGACCAAAAATAGCTCGGTACGACTTGAATCTTGCATCGCACAGTCAGTGAGTTTGCCGGGTAGCGCTGGGCCTGATGCCACTTTCTTACGCACCACCTTTTTCGCGGCACGCATGCGGCGATGGGCACTGGCAATACACACTTCCGCCAAACGCTCAGCAAGGTGTGGGCGCTCGTTCAGCCACAGGCTAAAGGCATCTTTGACCACCCCAGACACAAACGCCGCACATTGGCGAGAGGACAAGCGCTCTTTGGTTTGCCCCGCAAACTGTGGGTCTTGAATCTTAACCGACAGCACGTACGCACAGCGCTCCCAAATATCATCGGCGGTCAGCTTTACGCCGCGAGGGAGAAGGTTACGGAACTCACAGAATTCGCGCATCGCTTCCAGCATCCCTTGGCGCAAGCCATTTACATGCGTGCCACCTTGTGCCGTTGGGATCAGGTTGACATAGCTTTCTGTCGTTAGCTCGCCCCCTTCTGGCAACCAAATAACCGCCCAATCCGCGGCTTCAGTCTGGCCACTGAATTCGCCGATAAAAGGTGTTTCCGGCAGAACTTCATAACCTTTGACACTGTCAGCGAGGTAGTCTTTCAACCCATCCTGGTAACACCAGGATGTGGCCTCATCGGTGTTTTTATCAGTGAGATTGACCGTCAGTCCCGGGCACAGGACTGCCTTGGCTTTTAAGATGGTTTTAAGACGGGCCAGTGAAAACTTGTCAGAATCAAAAAATTGGCCATCTGGCCAAAAGTGAACACGCGTGCCACGGTTGCGACGACCACAGGTGCCCGTTACGGTTAAATCTTGTACTTTGTCGCCGTTTTCAAAGGCAATATCATACACTTGACCATCGCGCTTAACGGTAATCTCTACCCGATGAGACAGCGCATTCACTACGGAGATACCCACCCCGTGTAAACCACCGCTAAATTGGTAGCTTTTGTTGGAGAACTTACCGCCCGCATGCAGTTTGCATAGAATCAGCTCAACCCCAGAGACGCCCTCTTCGGGGTGAATATCAACCGGCATACCACGACCATCATCAATCACTTCCAGTGATTGGTCGGCATGGAGAATCACATCAATCTTGCTGGCATGGCCGGCTAACGCTTCATCGACACTGTTATCGATGACTTCCTGCCCAAGATGGTTAGGGCGACTGGTATCTGTGTACATACCGGGGCGTCGGCGCACGGGCTCGAGCCCATTGAGGACTTCTATCGATCCTGCGTTATAGTTTTGTTCTGTCATAATCGATTGGCTTAATAAATGTGATGACATGGTCAGCAAGGGGGATCCGCTTGTCAAGCGCGGCGCCAGATTGCCACAAGTTTCTGTGAGCTGCTATCCGTCTGCTGTGACGTAGCGGCTAAGATAGCACGAGCTTGCGTCTGTGTGCCTCTGTTTCAATGCCTCTAGCCTGATGGCGCGCTAGATACCAAGAAATTGGAGAATATCCCCACAGTAACGTTCAAAGCCGACAAAGCTATGATCGCCTCCCGGCTCAACCGTTTGTTGACTGGCACTGAATTTTGCCACTGCTTGGCGATAGTCCAGCACTTCATCACCTTCCTGTTGCAATAACCAAAATTGCTCAGGATGAGATAAGACCGGCACATCAATCTCACGCAAGGCGTTGATATCGGCAGCCTCGAGGGTGTAGCGTTCTTGGGTGTAAGGATTAACCTGTTCCCCAATATAATCTTGCAAGAGTTCGTAAGGGCGAACCGCGGGGTTAACCAGTACAGCGGGCAGTTGATAACGCTCACTCAGCCAGGTGGCTAAAAAGCCTCCTAAAGAACTTCCCACCAAACCCAACTGATGGGTTTCGCTAAAGCGCGTGATCAGTTCATTCAGTAACTGCACGGTGGGCTCAGGGTGACTGGGCAGTTGTGGCACCAACACCTCAATATCAGGACGATGCTGGGCGCAATAGTCTTGCATCTGTCTCGCCTTTAACGATTGCGGCGAGCTGTTGAAGCCATGAAGATAAAGCAACGCTGATGGCATGATTAATATCCGCTGGAGTCGAAGTCTGGCCGAAAGTGCTGACCGGTTACACGCGCCACTTGCGTTTCTACGCGCCCGTCGGCATACAGCTCAAGCCAGCGCCAACCTGGATTTTGGTTATCGAGCGCAAAGTCGTGTGAGTCTGGCATAAACTGGATACAGGTGGAGGGCGCCGCCATCACACGCGCACCTTGATAACGCACATCCAAGGCCTGATGAATATGCCCACACACCACAATTTTCGCTTGAGGATGACGCGCCATCACTTGCCAGAATGCCTCTCGGTTTGCCAATTTATGCTGATCCAACCAAGTGCTTCCTGCATCCAACGGATGATGGTGCAGCAACACCAATGCATGGCGCTCAGGATGCGCGCTTAAGTGTGTATCCAAAAGGTTCAGTTGCGCTTGTGATAATTCGCCGTGCGGTACACCAGCCACCTGACTGTCGAGCAGCACCATTTGCCAATGCTCCCCCAACAGAACTTGCGAGCAAGAACGAAGGGTATTTGACTGTAATACCGCGCTCATTTCTGGCTGATAATCATGATTACCCGGTAGCCAAAAGCAAGGCTGTGACCACCGGGCGATACCGTCGACAAAACGGCGATACGATAAAGCGGAGTGATCTTGAGACAGATCCCCCGTGGCAATAATGGCGTCGAAAGTCGGGTCAGTGGCACTGATGGCATCCAGCACCGCATGGTAGCTGCGAAGCGTATTAATACCCAGCAAGCTACCCTGCTCACTCGCGAACAGGTGTGTGTCGGTGATTTGCAAAAGACGAATACAATCGCCGTCGGCGTTATCTATCTGGCAAGACTGCAACGTTGAAAATACCTTTGCTGGTTTAGTTTAACGATGATTTATACATAGGATCAGACGCCACCACGCCACGGCGTAGGCAGTGGCCAAGCCAATCCGATAAAAATGCATTAACCTGATGTTTTTCGTCGCGCTGATGCATGCGCGGATTCGGGTAATCATAACGTGGTTTTAAGCGTGAAATCTGCTGCGTGGTACACACTTCCGCGACCCGTGCATCGTGATACAAGCGCACTGTCAGGTTAGCACGTAAGTAATCCGGCGCGGCGCCTGGGCTCAACTGAGCAATATCCAGTAAGGTGGTATAGCGGGTTGACTCACGCACGACCAAAGCATATTCCTGCCCTTGGATATCGTATCGACACACCTGTCCCACCTCGTCACGCTTGGGCATCAAACGGACAAGTTTGGCGTAGTTGGTTTCATACAAGCGCATCATCGCTGGTAAGTCGACACGATATTCTGTTTTCACACACACCTACTGTCTATTTACTGTTTTGTTCATTATAGCTTTGACGCAAGCGACTGGCATTGAGTTCCAACCATTGCAACGCAATGATTGAGGCGGCGTTTTCAATCTCACCATCAACCACCTTTTGATAGGCGTGTTGGCGAGATAATCGATGCACCAAAATGTCTTCATTTTCACTGTCGAGGCCGTGCACGCCTTCCGCTTCCGAGGCATCAACAATTGCGACAAACACATCCAACTGTTCAGAACAGCCACCAGAGCTGGATAAATAACGGGTAACACGCTCCATTTGATGCAGTAATAGCCCCGCTTCTTCCCGCGCTTCACGGTGGGCAACCTGCTCGGGGGATTGGTCTTTGTCTATCATCCCAGCCACAATTTCGAGTTGCCATGGTGTCGCGCCTGCTGCCATCGCCCCCACGCGGATTTGCTCAAGCATCACCACTTCATCACGTACGGGATCATAGGGTAAAACAGCCACCGCATGGCCACGTTCAAACAACTCCCGCACCACAGAGCCACTCCAGCCGCCTTCAAACAAGCGATGACGAAACTGATAGCGCTGAATGGAAAAGAAACCTTGATAAAGCGAAGAAATATCCTCGATCACAATATCGTCGCGATCGAATTGTCCAGGCGGATAGTCTGACATGCGGGCTCCTTATCCTCGATGACACGAGCTGACGAATTGAAATGCTGAGTCACGCCTATACCCACTGGCCTGTGCCGAGCGGCAACGCGCGTCTTTCTAGCAAACCATAAACTTAACTTTTTTGATAAAAGTTACAACTATTTTTCAGTCCCATTTGCAAATTGGATAGTTTACACTCAATGTCCTAACAAATTGTCAGTTTCACGCAAGCATAATTGCGGTAAGCTAGTGACCGTCTATTTATCTAATCGCACAGATTCAGGGATTCCATCTATGAAAAAATTGCTCCCTTTGGCGTTAAGCTTGGCACTCGGCAGCGTAAGCAGTGCAGCCCTTGCCGATGATCTCGCCCAAATTTATCAACAAGCGAAGCAAAGCGATCCCACTCTTAATCAAGCGGCCGCCGAGCGCGACGCAGCGTTTTCTGCTGTGGATGCCACTCGTGGCACCTTGCTACCACAAATAGCATTAAATGCGGGATACGCCATTACCCGCAATGACAGCGACGATCAGCGTGACGTCGACACCACCAGCGCCGATATCAGCTTAAGCCAACAGATTTTCAAACGTGATAGCTGGGTCAACCTGGATATCAGTGAAATGCAGGCGCGCCAGCTAGATGCGACCTATGCGGCGCAGCAGCAAGGATTAATGCTGCGCGTGGCACAAGCCTATTTTGACGTCTTGCGCGCCATGGACAAGCTTGAGTTTATTCAGGCAGAAAAAGCGGCCGTGGGCCGTCAGCTTGAGCAAACCAAGCAACGTTTTGAAGTGGGCCTTTCGGCGATTACCGATGTGCATGACGCCCAAGCGCAATACGATGCCGTACTGGCCGATGAAATTTTGGCCGAAAATGCGCTCACCAACAGCTATGAGGGCTTGCGTGAGATCACCGGCCAAGCCCCACATGACTTGCGTGTGCTCGACACTGACCGCTTTAGTGCCAGTAACCCGCAGCAGCAACCGGCAGCACTGGTCAAAGTCGCCGAAGAGAAAAATCTCGAGTTACTCGCCAACCGCATTGCCCGTGATACCGCCAAAGAGCAGATTAAGCTGGCCAAAACCGGTCACCTGCCCACGCTGACCTTCAGCGCACAATACGGGATGACGGATAGCGATAATCAGCATACTCCCGGCTCGGTTGATTACAACGAAGGCACTGCCAGCCTCGATTTTAGCTTGCCACTGTTCACCGGCGGCAGCACCTCGGCGAATGTGGAAAAGGCGCAGCATGAGTATGTGGCCGCGTCACAAAGCCTGGAAGCCAAATATCGCAGCACGGTAAAAGATGTGCGCGCTTTCTATAACGACATCAATGCCTCAATTGGTGCGCTGCGTGCCTATGAGCAAACCGTGGTCTCTGCACGCTCAGCGCTAGAAGCCACTGAAGCAGGTTTTGAAGTGGGTACTCGTACCATTGTCGATGTGTTGGATGCTACGCGTCGCCTTTACGATGCCAACCGCAACCTCTCCAATGCGCGCTACGACTATATTCTAAGCCGTTTACGTTTACACCAAGCCATGGGCACCTTGTCTGAGCAAGACTTGCTCGATATTAACCAAGGGCTGGTTAAGCAAGAGTGATTCACGCTTGAGGCTTTAGTATGCAAAAAGGTGCCGACGGGCACCTTTTTTATTGTCATGAGTTGAAAGGGCAAGGCGCTATTGACCACGCCGAATCGACTCAATGATTTCTGTGGTAGAGCAGCCATCTTCAAAATTAAGCACTTTGACCTCTCCTCCGTTGGCGAGCACCGCCTCGGCACCAGCAATCTCGTTGACCTGATAATCACCGCCTTTAACGAGCAAATCGGGCAAGACTTCGCCAATCAGGCGCGCAGGCGTTTCTTCTCCAAAAGGAACCACCCAATCGACCGCGCCCAGCCCTGCCAGCACCGCCATCCGTCGATCGGTTGGATTGACCGGACGGCCAGGCCCTTTCAGCGCTTGGACTGATGCATCCGTGTTGACGGCAACAATCAGGCGATCGCCCAGTTTGGCGGCTTCATTGAGGTACGCCACATGGCCTGCGTGCAAAATATCAAAGCAGCCATTGGTCATCACCACTTTCTCACCTCGCCCTTGGGCGACGTGCACCGCATCAATCAGCTGCGCTTCGGTTGTTACGCCAAAACCAGACTCGTGCGAGCCGTGTACCGCTTCGGTCAGCTCGATAGTAGAGAGGGTTGAGGTACCCAACTTACCCACTACCACGCCGGCCGCAGCGTTAGCCAGCGCACAGGCTTGCTCTATCGGTTTGCCCGCGGCCAATGATGCCGCCAATACCGATATCACGGTATCCCCCGCCCCTGTGACGTCGTACACTTCTTTGGCAAGCGTTGGCAAGTTCAGCGGCGCGGCATCAGGGCGCAGCAATGTCATCCCATGTTCACTGCGGGTGACCAGCAACGCACCAAGCTCGTATTGCTTGATCAACGCCAGGCCTTTTTCTTCCAAGCTTTGATCGTCCGTCACTGTGCCTGCCACCGCTTCAAACTCTGCCATATTTGGCGTCAGTAAGCTCGCCCCTCGATATCGCTCAAAATCCGTGCCTTTAGGGTCAACCAAGGTGGTGACACCCGCTTGTTTGGCGGCCTGAATCAATGTTTGCACCTCGGCTAATGCCCCTTTGGCATAGTCCGATAAGATCATCGCCTGCGCCTTGGGCAGTGCCGCCTCGACTTTAGCCAGCATGGGTGCCACATCCACACCCGCAAAACCCTCTTCAAAATCCAGACGAATCAACTGCTGGTTACGGCTCATTACCCGAAGCTTAGTAATAGTGGGATGCGAGTCTAGCGCCACAAAATCACAGTTAACATTTAGCGAGTCGAGGGTTTGTGTGAGCGCATCAGCCTGTTCATCCTTCCCGGTCAGACCAATCAGCTGGGTATGCCCACCTAAGGCTGCGATATTCATCGCCACGTTCGCGGCGCCACCTGGGCGCTCTTCCGTTTGATTGATCTTCACTACAGGCACGGGCGCTTCTGGAGAAATGCGTCCCGTCGGTCCATACCAATAGCGATCGAGCATCACATCGCCGACGACCAGAACATTGGCTTGGCTATAATCAGGAAGGCTGAGTTTCATCTGGATCTCCGAATACTGTCGTTACCGAGCGATAGTAGCATAGCCATAGGCTAAATGGGGGGCTCACAGGCGTATGCTGCGCACAATCTCAACACTCACCGCACACACTCGCGCAGGACAGCGCCAAGAATTTACTCTACAATAGCGCGGGCCTCACGGCTCTTTCTGGTTTGGTTTTCATGAGTCATTAACGCTATGAGCGATTTTTCAGCCCCCACTTTTCGCATTGGGTTTCTTCACCCTCGCTATCTTCATACCTGGCTCGGCGTCGGGTTAATGTATCTGGCTAGCTGGCTGCCTTATCGCGTCCAATTTTATATGGGCCGCAGCTTGGGTCACTTGATGCATACACTGATGAAACGCCGCGTTAAAATTGCCGATCGTAACCTAGCGCTGTGCTTTCCAGAGATGACGCCCGCTAACCGCGCTGCGATGGTGAAAGAAAATTTTGCCAACGCCGGCCTTGCCTTGTTCGAGACTGGTATGGCGTGGTTTTGGCCCAAATGGCGAATCAACAAGCATGTCACCATTGAGGGGCTAGACACCCTGCTTGAGCTTGAACAACAAGGCAAAGGGGTGCTTTTAATTGCCGTGCACTCTCTAAATTTAGAGATTGGCGCGCGCGGCTTAAGCGAACAAACGCCTGGCGTGGGGGTGTATCGCCCCAATACCAACCCTGTGTATGACTGGTTTCAGTTCCGCGGCCGGATGAAGCGCAATATTGGCGTCGATCGCAAAGACGTTAAGTCGATGATCCATTACCTCAAAGAGGGTCATCGAATGTGGTATGCACCCGATCACGATTATGGTCGCCGCCGCTCCACATTCGCACCACTGTTTGCGGTCAAACAAGCTTGTACCACCACAGGTACCAGTTTGCTGACCCATGCCGGCCACGCCACCGTGGTACCATTTTCTGTGGTGAGGGAAAGACGGCTTGGCCAATACCGCGTTAAAATCGACCCACCGATAACGGATTTCCCTAAAGAAGCGCATGCCGCAGCGGTGATCACTAACCAAGCGGTTGAACGACTGATCCTACGCGCCCCAGAGCAATATATGTGGTTGCATCGGCGCTTTAAAACCCGCCCAGAGGGTGAGCCTTCCTTATACGAGGGAATCTAGCTCCAAATAGGCCGCCAATCGCGGCCTCATTATTGCGCCTTACGCTGCTAGTCTGCTTGCCCATCAAACCACTGTTGCCAGGCTTGCTGCACGATTTCGCGCTCATCGATAAAGGCATCAGCCTCCACCTGCCCACTTTCACCAGCTAGGTGGCTACGGTGGAGCGCATTGCGCATCCGGGTATAGGCCGACTTTAATCCCGCCGCCTGCGTCAGTGGCATCACTCCCAGCTCTCCGGCTTGCTCAAAAATACGCGCGTTATCGCTATATCGGGTAAGCGCCGGTTGACTGGCACTGTTGCCGAGCACTAAGTATTGCGCCAAGAACTCGATATCAGTGATCCCACCGGCGTCTTGTTTGATGGAGAAGGTATCTTTTTGTCCTGTCGCTTTATGCTGACGCATTTTTTCACGCATGCCACTGACTTGCTCTCGCAGCGTATCGATGTCTCGTGGCGTGGTGAGAATGCGATGACGGACCTGGGTAAAGCCGGACTCTAGCTTAGGATCACCATATATCATGCGTGCACGCACCAGTGCCTGGTGCTCCCATGTCCACGCTTCTTTTTGTTGGTAATCGGCGTAAGCTTCGAGCGTGCTCACCAGCATCCCGGAGGTGCCGGAAGGACGAAGGCGCGTGTCAATGTCATAGAGCACCCCAGAGGGAGTACGCGTAGAGAAAAGATGGACGATACGCTGAGCAAGACGTAGATAAAACTGCCGACCATCAATCACTTTACGACCGTCAGTCTCAATATCCGCGGGGCAGTCATGGAGAAAAACCACATCGAGGTCAGAATTATAACCCAGCTCCCATCCGCCTAACTTGCCGTAACCAATCACCGCAAAACCTCGGCCCTCGCGCTCGCCCAAGTGTGTCGGTTGGCCATATTTTTCCACCATTTGGTGCCACGCCTGATTGACCACCGCCTCCACAATCGCTTCAGCCAAGTAAGTCAAATGATCACTGACGCGCATCACAGGTAGCACACCAGCGATATCCGCCGCGGCAATTTTTAATAACTGAACTTGCTTAAACTGACGCACCGCCTCCATTTGTTGCTCCATATCCTCAACGGGGATACGAGCAAGATAATCGCGTAATTCGCTGCGATAGGCATCCGGCGCCAAGGGTTGGTACAAATGGGTTAAATCGAGCAGCTCATCCAGTAGCAAAGGGTAGCGCGCCAACTTTTCTGCCACCATCGGGCTGGCCGTACAAAGTCGTAACAGCTGATCAATCGCCCCGGGGTGCTCATCCAACAGCTCTAAGTAGGTGGTGCGCGTCGAGATATTGAGTAACAGGTGGGTGATATGTGGCAGCACCTGCTGTGGTTGCGGTAACGTCAGTAGCTTACTTAACATGACGGGCATCAAACGGTTTAGCACCTCACGTCCTCGAGGGCCCACAGTGCGCTTCGCCAGCTCTTGTTTAAACGCTAATAACTGCTCAGCAATATTGGTGTCCGGTAAATCTAAGCCTGCTAAGATCAAGTGGGCGTTTTCTACATCGCGCGCCATCGCCCATAGATCGTGATACTCAGTATCGACGTCCGTGTCTGTTTCTTGCTCATCTTCGCCAATCAAGCCGGAAAACACCTGATTAACCGCTTGCATATGCTGGGTGATGTCGGCCTGTAAGCGCGTCCAGTCATTGACCCCCATGGCGTGACAAAGCCGCTCACGATCAAGGTCGTTATCGGGCAGGGTCTGCGTTTGGTTGTCATCAATGGCTTGTAGGAGGTTTTCAACTCGACGCAAATAGCAATACGCAGCCTTTAATTGGCTTACCTCAGCGGTAGGCAATAATTCCAGTTCCGCAATCGCATCTAAGGTGTCGAGCAAGCCACGTTGGCGCAAACTGGGCTCTCGGCCGCCACGAATAAGCTGAAACGACTGAGCAATAAATTCAATCTCACGAATCCCCCCCGCACCAAGCTTAATATTATCCGTTAAGCCACGCCGACGTACCTCTCGTTGGATTAACTGTTTCATCCGCCGCAACGCTTGAATGGCACTAAAATCGATGTAACGACGGAAGACAAACGGGCGTAGCATCTGCCGTAACGTTTGATAGCAGTCATACTGCTCTTTCCCCATGACGCGCGCTTTCACCATCGCATAGCGCTCCCAATCACGCCCTTGTTCTTGGTAGTAATCTTCGAGTGCGGAAAAGCTCATCACTAAAGGGCCACTATCCCCAAAGGGACGAAGACGCATATCAACCCGATAACAAAAACCGTCCACCGTGGGTTGATCAAGCGCTTTGATCAAGCGCTGCCCTAGCCGGGTAAAGAACTGGGCATTGGCGATGCTTTTTCTCGCGCCCTGGGTTTCTCCCGCCTCAGGGTAAGTAAAGATCAGGTCGATGTCTGAAGAGAAGTTGAGCTCGCCACCACCAAGTTTGCCCATGCCCAAAATCAGCATCGGCTGCGGCTCCCCCTCGGGGCTCATGGGTGTGCCCCAGTCGTGACAGCCGCGCTGATAGAGCCATTGATAAGCTGATAATATTTGCGCTTCCGCAAGGGCTGATAGATGCTGTAAACCTTGCTCAACCGGCCATTGATTTTGGATTTCCTGCCACGCAATCCATACGAGCTCACGCTGGCGGTGCTGACGGAGTTGACGGTGAAACTCGCTCTCATCCGTCACCGCTTCCAACGCCTGACTCAACTCAGCTTGGTATGTCTGCTCACGCGAGGCTTGCTGGCGATGCTGATACAGCCAGTCGAGAAGTCCAGAGGTTTGGGTTAATGCCTTGGCGACAAACTCGCTACACGCTAAAGCCTGCTCGAGTTGCTCACGCGCCGTGCCTTGCCACTGCGGCACGGCCTCAGGGGCAATTTCATTTAATCGTATCCAGTGCTGATGCAAGCAAGCGGCAAGAGAGTCAGAGAGTACCATGGGCAGTCCTTTTGCTATCGTCCTGTATCGACACTAACAAAAACGGCTCACCGATGCAGCGAGCCGTTGTTGATTACGGATAAAACCTCAAACGTGGTTAGACTTTAAAGGCCTCAATTTTATCTTTGAGTGATTGTGCACTTTGTTCAACCATCTCTGCCGTTTCATGCAGCTCAGACGCCACTGTCACCGATGCCTGGACCAAATCTTTAACATTGGTGAGGTTTTGGTTCATCTCACCGGCTACTGACGCTTGTTGTTCCGCCGATGAGGCGATTTGGAAGTTCATGTCATTAAGCGATTGGATTTGCGTGACGATTTGCTCAAGCTCTCCGCCAGCCTGGCTCACTGACTCGACGCCTGTCTTGGCCTCGGAAACACTGCGATCCATCAAGCCCACCGCTTTTTGCGCACTTTGCTGCAACTGGGTGATCATATCTTGAATTTCCACCGTGGCTTCTTGGGTGTGTTGCGCCAGCTTGCGTACTTCATCCGCCACCACCGCAAAACCACGCCCCGTATCGCCCGCGCGTGCGGCTTCTATCGCGGCATTGAGTGCCAGTAGATTGGTTTGCTCTGAAATTCCTTGAATAGTGACCACGACAGTACCGATTTTCTCCACCTGGGCATCGACCTGCCCCACGACCTGGGATGACTCGCTGATGTCATTGGACAGCTCATTGATGGTTTTGATGGTACTGCTCACGTGCTCTTGGCCACTGTTCGCCTGTTGGCTAGAGGTTTCGGTCGCTTTGGCCGCCTCTCGAGTATGCTCAGCGACGGTTTGCACGGTCGCACTCATCTCACTCATCGCCGAGGCAAGCTGATCCATCTCAGAGAATTGCTCTTGCGATGACTCTTTGGTTTCCGACATGCTGATCGTCATAATCTCAGCCAGAGAAGAAAGATCATCCGACGCTTGGCGCTGCGCGTTAATCACATCCACCAATTGCTGACGCGATCTTTCCAGCTCACGCGCTAAATCACCAAACTCGTCCCGGCTATTCATCTCAATCGGTTCACTGAGATCACGGTTGGCGAGCGCCCGAATTCTATCGGTAAGATAATTAATTTGCCGCAGCATAATATTGGAGCCGCCCAGCAAAATAACCATGAAAGAGACAATCATCAGCGCGGTTTGCCACGCGACCTGAATCATATAATCTTGGTAATACGCCTGCGCCTCAGACGTCGGTTGTGATGCCACGAGCCACCAATCGCTGCCGCCTACGGGCACGGCATAGCCATGACGGCCACCGTCATAAACGGTATAGCTAAACGCGCCTGACTGATTGAGAAACAAGTCAGCGACATCGGTTCCGGTGCTTTCATCCGGCACGCGCAACGCGTCAAACTGGCGCATTGAAGGGTGAGACCAGACTTGGCGAGTGGTGCCATTGACCAAATATAAATACGCCCCTTCGCTGAATTCGGCGTTCATGGTATCCACCGCCTCTCGCATCAAGCGTTCCCCATCAGGCTGATCGATGAGGGCACCTGTCATTGCCGCGCTGGATCGCGCTAATTCTTGGGTCTGATTCAGGGTGAACTCAATCACGGACTGGCGAAACGTGTTCGCATCCCACATCTGCTTACCGACCAGAATAATGGTACTAAAGACCATGAGAATCACGAGTTTTGGGATCAAGCGCAGATTGGTAACGGGTTTTTCCCACGCATAAAAGTTATGYTTAGCCATAATCCTGAAAGCTCCATGTCCGTTATTAAGCCAACTGACTGCCAAACGGGCGATTATTAATACTGAGTGATGTTATATCGGCAAACGTCACCCTCACTGAATCCTTGTTTACCGTATTTGTGAAATTTGCCCATAAACAATGCCCATAATGATAAGTTAATCAAATTATCATCACGCACCTTGCCTGTTTATAACGTAAAAAAGTGCCAAATATATTGATCCTAGAGGCGGTTTTATCGAATCTGCTCAGACATTGAAACTGGATACTCAAGCAAGGTAACCGCATAAAGGCACACATAAAAAAAGCAACCTCCAGGCTGCTTTTTATCACTCTCGTTCGCTTACTCTTGCCAATAAGGAGTAAGACGCAATCCCGTTTGACGGCTTTGCGTCATCGCATGAAACAGTGACTCTTCTTTACGTGCCAACCACTTCTCTGCTTGTTTTTTATCCTCTTCATCGTCAATCTCGACCACTCGCTCACGCACCGGCTCGAGCAAGCGCAGCTCTTCAATGCCTTGCAACATATCGAGCCAAGGCAGGCGAAAGGCTTTACGCCGACTTTTGTCATACAAAGAGGCCAAGCAAGTGCCTAGCAACAAATTGCGTTGCAAGCGAGGGTATTGGTCAAAGTAGTCGTGCCGCGTCAGTGGTTTAGTTTCATCAAATGCATCAAGCAACTCGTGCCAAGACTCTGGCAGTGCTTTGTCGGCCAAACGTTGAATCGGTTGGGCAAGCTTATCCGCCGCTTTATCATCTAAAAACGGTTGCCAACCTTTCGAGAGGATCCAGCGACTTAAATCGAGCAGTAAATTGCAATACCGCGATGTATGTAGCAGCGCGACAATGTCCTCTCGTTCAGGCAACCTCGCTTGTTCGACCTTCAAGCTTTTCACCAAGGTTTTTCGCGCGTTTAATTTACGCAGATATTGGCCTTTGTCTTCACACAGCCGGGCATTCGTCCGAGCATCATCGAGCCACGCCAGTTCACCCTCAAACCATTGCAGCTCTTGACGGAGTAAACTGCTTGCTCGGCGCGGCACCACACTGCCGAATAAGACAAACGCCTGTCGGATCAACAAGACGGCATAGCGAATTTCTTGTAACGCCTCAAGGGACTCACGCTCAATGTAGATTTGCTCGTGATAATGCCAGTGATTCAACGCATGCTCGAGGATCCGAATCAGGGCTTTTTCTTGGCTATCATCAGCGCCGAGTTTAACGATGGATAAGGCTTTAACCGGATCACCCTGATAGCCGGTTGCCAGGCGGTAGCCACGCGCCGCCTTGCTCAAATTTCCGAGGCGTAGGCCACCTTCATCCGCCAGGCTGCGTGCCAGCGAGAACAAGGCATCGGTTTGTCCGGAAATCAGCTCCAGCTCCACCTCAGAAATCACATCCTTGTCGCCGGCTTCGGTAGAGACCTCGCCTTGATCGCTCGCCAATTCGATTTGGCTACCGTCATCCGTTGCTAACAGCCATTGCTGACGCACAAAATCGGTGGAAAACAACGGCTGGAGAGCTTGGCTCAGTGCATCAACATCCAGATCATCGGGCCATGCATCGACTGGGATCAAAGAAAGATCAGGTTCAGGTCCGTTAAGCTCGGCGTTGTATTCTGGGCGCTGATGCAGCCCAGCCACGACCCGACCTGCCGTTTTGAGGGTTTGAATGTACACACCATCAAAACGACGTACCCGCAAACCGATATCGTGTTTACGTAGGGTAAAATCTGGCGTATCGAAGTAGATGTTTCCCAGCTCACGCTGGCTTTGCTGTAGCTGTTTTACACTGACAATTTTATCGCGAATGCGATGAGAAAAGTCAGAAGAGACAAAAAATTTGAGCTCTATCTCAGTGTCCATACGGTTACCTATAGCCAATTGCCTGACAAGGATATGAACAATTGATCCTGTCGGCAAGCGCTATCACTACTAGGCTTGATCACGCGCACTGAGGCAGAGATCACAAAAGCTATTTCTTTAGCCTATGTTCTGCGCTACCATCGCCGCTCCGATATACCATCGTTGAACTTTTCGCCTCTCTTTTTTGCCCTCTGGGCTCGAGGCAACCAGGTAGATTACGGCTATGCCAGTCAATACAATTGTTGGGCTATTTGCAAAAAGCCCTATTAAACCACTGCAGCGTCACGTAAATCGTGTAAACGATTGTTGTGAGTTACTGATCCCCTTCTTTCATGCTTGCGAGCAACAAGATTGGGATAAGGCAAATCAACTCCGTCAGCAAATCTCAGATATTGAGAAAGATGCTGATACCCTAAAGCGCAATATCCGGCTTAAGTTACCACGAGGTCTCTTTATGCCCGTCGATCGCACGGACATGCTCGAGCTCCTCACCCAGCAAGACAAGCTGGCAAACTTAGCCAAAGATATTGCCGGCCGCGTGATAGGCCGTCAGCTTCGTATGCCCCCCTCAATGAATGATGCCTTTATCGCCTATGTGCAGCGATGCTTAGATGCTGCCGCGCAAGCACGCCGCGTGATCAACGAGCTTGAAGAGCTACTTGAGACTGGCTTTAAAGGGCGCGAAGTCACCTTAGTCGCCGAAATGATTCATCAGTTGGATGTGATTGAAGACGATACCGATTCTATGCAAATCCAACTTCGCCAAGCATTAATGGCCGTTGAGCAGGAGTACAATCCTGTTGACGTCATGTTCTTGTACAAAATCCTCGAGTGGGTCGGTGAAATTGCTGACCAGGCGCAACGTGTGGGTGCGCGCTTAGAGGTCATGCTTTCCCGTTCCTAACCGAGTGATGTAACAACAAGGTATTACAATGGAAATCCTGATGAATCACGGGACCATACTGATCATGGTCGCCGCGGCTTTTGGTTTTTTAATGGCGATTGGTATTGGTGCCAATGACGTCGCGAACGCGATGGGCACGTCTGTGGGCTCAAAAGCACTCACCGTGAAGCAAGCCATTATTGTGGCGATGATTTTTGAATTCGCCGGCGCGTATTTAGCCGGTGGTGAGGTCACAGACACCATTCGCAAAGGTGTGATTGACACCAGTTTTTATGCTGACCAACCGTTGGAATTAGTCTTTGGCATGATGTCCGCGCTACTGGCGGCTGGCTCTTGGCTATTACTTGCCTCATTCATGGGTTGGCCCGTCTCCACCACCCACTCTATCATTGGTGCGATTATTGGCTTTGCCTGCCTATCGGTTGGCGCAGATGCAGTCGATTGGCATACGGTGCAAGGCATCGTTGGCAGTTGGATTATCACCCCTTTTATCTCTGGCTTGTTCGCTTACTTTATATTCTTAAGTGCACAACGACTGATTTTTGATACCGACCGCCCTGTCCTTAATGCCAAACGTTTCGTGCCGCTTTATATGTTTCTCACCGCGTTTATTATCGCGATGGTCACCATCAAAAAAGGTCTCAAACATGTTGGCCTCCACCTCACGACCTTAGAGTCCGTGAGCGCCTCCATCGTGCTCTCTGCCATGGTGATGTTTTTTGGTGTTTATTACATTTCTAGAAAGTATCGCGGCGATGAAAATCAAGGGTTTCAGGGGGTTGAGCGGATATTTAGCCTATTGATGGTGGTCACCGCCTGTGCGATGGCCTTCGCACATGGTTCGAATGACGTGGCCAATGCCATTGGTCCGCTATCGGCCATTGTGGCCACGGTACAAAACCTCGGTGCTGTAGCGGAAAAAGCACAAATCGCCTGGTGGATTTTACCGATGGGTGGCGCGGGGATTGTACTCGGCCTTGCCACCATGGGACACAGAGTCATGGCGACCGTGGGCTCGGGCATTACTGAGCTTACCCCAAGTCGTGGTTTTGCCGCGCAACTGGCGACCGCAAGTACGGTTGTGCTCGCCTCAGGCACTGGCCTCCCTATTTCAACCACACAAACCTTAGTCGGCGGCGTTTTGGGCGTTGGCTTTGCCCGCGGTATTGCCGCACTCAACTTGGGTGTGGTGCGTAATATTGTTGCCTCATGGCTAATCACCTTACCCGCGGGGGCCTTGTTGGCTGTGATCTTTTACCAAGTGATGACCTCGCTATTTGCGTAACAAGCGCCGGTGATGTCAAATCACAGTCAAAAAAAGGGGGGCATGGCTCCCCTTTCTTTTACGCCTATGGCACTATGCCCAGCAAAGCCGATGTGTCCCACACTGAAATTATGCAAAGGACCCCAGACGTGAAACACCTGTATTCTGCTCTCGTATTGCTGTTCGTTCTCGTTGCCGCGCCTCGAGCGATGGCAGAAAACTATATTTCTGATGATTTGTTCACTTATATGCACTCAGGCCCGGGCACACAATATCGTATTATCGGCAGTGTCGATGCGGGTGATAAAGTCACTGTGCTAAAACGCAATCGCGATGAGGGCTATACCCAAGTAGTTGATAGCCGTGGCCGTAAAGGCTGGGTAAAAAGTGACTACGTGACCACACAACCTGGCTTAAAAGAACGCGTGCCGGCGCTAGAATCAGCGCTGAAAAAGGTAAAGTCCGCGCTGGCCAGTGCAAAAGATGATGCTAAAGCACAACAAAAAGGCTTGGCTGAATCCCTTAAACAGCGCAACGCGCAGATTGAGAAGCTGGAAGCACACAGCAGCGAACTCAATAAAAAACTGATTGATGCGCAAAGCGAAATCCGTGCTTTACGCGCCAAAATAGATACCCAAAAAGATGATCTTCTGATGCGTTGGTTCACCTACGGTGGCATGGTAGCCGGCGGTGGCTTACTGTTTGGCTTGGTGCTGCCACATCTTATCCCACGTAAAAAACGTCGCCGCGACGGCTGGGCATAATCGTGAATGAAAGGCTGCATTGGCAGCCTTTTTTATTGCGATCCTGATAGCGGCCTTTTAAGCACACGGTGGGCGTGCTGCTAGGCTCTATGTATACTTAAACCCATTCGCGACACAAACGTGATTGTGTCTTCTCTTTGTCATTAAGGAGTTTGGTGTGGAACATTATCTTGTCGGCGGTGCTGTACGTGATGCGCTATTAGGCTTGCCGGTCACAGATAAAGACTGGGTAGTGGTCGGTGCCACCGTCAAACAAATGCAAGCAGCCGGCTACCAGCAAGTCGGCCAAGATTTCCCCGTCTTTTTACACCCCACCACACACGAAGAACACGCCCTCGCCCGCACTGAACGAAAATCAGGCCAGGGCTACACCGGGTTTATTTGCGACTTCTCGCCAGATATCTCACTGGAAGCGGACCTTCAACGCCGCGATCTCACCATCAACGCCATCGCCCAAGATGAAGAGGGCAGCTTGATTGACCCGTATGGCGGTCAGCAAGATTTACACAACCGCATTCTACGCCATGTCTCGCCCGCCTTTAGCGAAGACCCATTACGGGTACTGCGCGTGGCACGGTTTGCCGCCCGTTTTGCGCCACTCGGCTTTACCATTGCCGATGATACCTTAGCGCTGATGAAAACGATGGTCGCCAAGGGCGAGCTCGCCCACCTCACCCCTGAGCGGGTTTGGCGCGAGTGGGAAAAAGCGCTCGGCAGTGATTGTCCCGATGTGTTTCTTGCTGTGCTGCGCGATTGTGGTGCCCTTGCCGTGGTGCTTCCTGAAATCGACGCCCTGTACGGCGTGCCGAATCCGGCCAACTGGCACCCTGAAATCGATACCGGCATCCACACGGAAATGGTCAGCCGTTATGCCGCCTCATTGACCGACGACAAAGCCATCCGCTTTGCCGCACAAGTCCATGATCTCGGTAAGGCCCTCACCCCAGCCTCTATTTTGCCCGGCCATCGCGGCCACGGCGATCGCGGGCTGCCCGTGATTAAAGAGCTGTGCGAGCGACTACGTATCCCCAACGCTTATCGGGATTTGGCCTTGGTGGTCAGTGCGCACCACTCCAAAATTCATAAGTGCGATCAACTCAGCCCTGAGCATTGGGTAGCGCTGTTTAATCAGATCGATGCGTGGCGCAAACCCGAGCGGGTCGAGCAATTGGCCTTGGCGTGTTTGGCCGATGTGCGTGGCCGCAAGGGACGTGAAAATTATTACTATCCACAAGCCGACGCCTTACGCGAGCGCTTTGCTTGCGCGCAACAGGTAGAGGTTAAGCCAATTGTCGACGCCGGCTTTAAAGGGGCGGCGATTCGTGATGAGCTGTATCGCCAGCGTATTCAAGCGGTGGCCGCGTGTCCGGCGCCACCACGCCCAGAAGCGGTGAGTCCCTCGCGTTAACGGAATTCACGTGCAGCAACCGACAAGGTAGTGAGCGTTGGAGTCAGGTCAATTAACTTACCGGCAATCACATGCACCACCTCGCCTTGCCGCTCGACAATGCCATGCACTTTCAACACCTTGGCTTGCATAAAAGCACGGGATTGCGCCCGTGTCGTCCCCGCCCAAACCACCACATTGATATTGCCCGTATCGTCTTCCAAGGTAACAAAGGTTACGCCACTGGCGGTGCCGGGGGACTGCTTGCCCGTCACCACACCCGCTACCGCCACCCAGCTTTGTGGCGCACACTGTGATAACTCAACACCACGGGTAAAACGCCCCAATGTGCCGGCTTGCGCCATCAAACGAATGGGATGATCAGTGAGCGACAGCCCCATGGCCGCGTAATCTTCAATCACGTTCTGCCATTGGGAAGGCGAGTGAGGCAACGCAACCTCATCGTCACTGGCGGCCAGTAGCGGCAGTTGCCGCTGCTGATCCATCAGTGCCCAGCGCGCCTGATAGCGATTGCCAGCCAGCGTCGCCAATGCACCGCTACTGGCTAGGGCTTGATAGGCATCGCGGTCAAGATGAATCTCTTGCAGTGCCGATAAACACGCAAACCCCGTCTCTGGGCGATGGGCCAGCAATCGGTCTATTGCCGCCGCACTCAACCCTTTGACTAATCGCAATCCTAGCCGCACGCCCCACTGATCGCCGATCTTTTCTAAACAATGATCCGCCCCCGAGTGTTGCACACAAACCGGCCACACAGGCACTTGGTGGCGCGTGGCGTCTTGCATCAATTGTGACGGTGAGTAAAACCCCATCGGCTGGCTATTGAGCAAGCCGGTATAAAACGCGGCGGGATAATAATGCTTTAGCCACGCTGATACATAGGCCAAAACCGCAAACGAAGCCGAGTGGCTCTCTGGAAAGCCATAATCACCAAACCCACAGATTTGCCGGTAAAGCTGCTCAGCAAAGTCGGCGCGATAGCCTCGCGCGGTCATCCCAGCAATCAATTTGTCGCGAAACGGCGCCAATCCGCCCTTTTTCTTCCAAGCGGCCATCGCGCGACGCAGCTGATCCGCTTCCCCACCGGAAAAACCGGCCGCCACCATCGCCAATTTGATCACCTGCTCTTGAAAGATGGGCACCCCGAGCGTACGCGCTAGCACTTGCTCAACCGCTTTGGACGGGTAGCTCACTGCTTCTTTCCCGTCGCGTCGCTGTAAATACGGATGCACCATGTCGCCTTGAATCGGCCCCGGGCGGACAATGGCAATTTGGATTACCAAATCATAATAACAAGCCGGTTTGAGCCGCGGCAGCATACTCATTTGTGCTCGCGACTCAATTTGAAACACTCCCACGGTATCGGCTTTCTGAATACGCGCAAATACCGCCGGATCGTCGCCTTGTTGGGTGATCGCCGCCAAACTCAAGCGAGGGCCACCGGTTTGGGCAATCAAATCAAAGGTACGTCGAATCGCAGTGAGCATACCCAGCGCCAGTACGTCGACTTTCATCAGATGCAGCGTTTCCAGATCGTCTTTATCCCACTGGATCACCGTCCGCTCTGCCATCGCCGCATTTTCCACCGGCACCAACTCATACAAAGGCCCATCCGCAATCACAAAGCCGCCGACATGCTGAGAAAGGTGGCGCGGAAAACCGATCAATGTCTGGGTCAGCGACAGCCATTGTTGGCTTTTCGCGCTTTTAGGATCGAGGCCCAACTGCTGAAGTTGCTGCGCCCAAGGCTGGGTTTTATCGCGCCGATTGAGGTTTTGAATAAAAAAATCAATCTGACTGGCGGGGATCGCTAACGCTTTGCCCACATCGCGTAATGCACTTTTCAGCCGATAACGGATCACGGTTGCCGCTAACGCGGTCCGCTCTCGGCCATATTTTTGATACAAATGCTGGATCACTTCTTCACGGCGCTGGTGCTCAAAGTCCACATCAATATCCGGCGGCTCGTCGCGCTCTTTGCTAATAAAGCGCTCAAACAGCACATCGACTTTGCATGGATCTACCGCGGTGATCCCTAAGCAATAGCACACCACCGAGTTCGCCGCCGAGCCGCGCCCTTGGTACAAGATCCCTCGCGATTGAGCAAAGCGCACCAGATCGTAAATGGTCAAAAAGTAATACGGGTAATCGAGCGCCTCGATAAGCGCCAGCTCTTTTTCAATGATGGCTCCCACGTTACGAGGCACGCCCTTAGGGAAGCGCTGCTGTGCGCCTTGCTTGACCGCCTCACGCAGATAGGCCATCGCAGACTCGCCAGTCGGCACCACTTCTTTGGGGTAACTGTATTTAAGGCTCGCCAAGGAAAACTGACACTGAGCGGCAATGTTGGCACTTTCCGCCAGCCACTCAGGGGGAAATAAAGAGCGTAGTTTAGACAGCGGGCGTAAGGCGCGCTCTGCATTGGGTAATAACGTCCTTCCCAATTCAGCGACAGGCTGGCGATGCCGAATCGCTGTTAAGGTATGATGTAACGCCAGCCGCTCAGGGTGATGCATCAACACATCACCACACGCGGTCACGCGAAGCTCATACTGGCTTGCCAGCATGCGACAGTGTGCCAGATACGGATGGTCGTTATCCGCTAGATCGCGCCGCACGGCCAGATACAAGCGCTCGCCATGATAACGTAACAGCCATTTTGCCCAGTGATGATCACTCTCCGCGCCACTGGGTAGCCATAGCACCAAGCCATGACGCACCGACATCAAGTCCCACTCGCTCAGCTGGTAGTCGCCTTTGTGACTGCGCCGCCGCGCATTGGTGATAATCCGACACAACTCTTGGTAAGCCGCTTGGGTAGGACACAATAGAACAACATCTAACGCCTGCAGGCGAAAGCGACTGCCAATGATCAGCGAAAGCTGCGGATAATCACGCTGGGCTTGATACGCACGCACCACCCCTGCGACCGAGCATTCATCGGTGATCGCAAGCGCTTGATAGCCCAATGCTGCCGCTTGCGCTACCAGCTCTTCCGGGTGTGAGGCGCCTTCGAGAAAGGAGAAATTACTGCAACATACCAGCTCGGCATACGTACTCATCGCTTCACCGTCTAACTAAACCAGCCGTGTAAAAACCAAGTTTGCTCTGGCGTGCGAAACACCCACAGCCATTGTTGCTGGGCGTTTTGGGCAATAAAGTAATCGCGCTGGATAGGCGCGCCTTCCCACCAGCCCGTGACAATCCGCTCCGGCCCTTCACGTAAGGTGACCTTACCAATCAGTGGCGTGGGTTGCGGCAACAATAAGCTTGGACGTGGGCGCGTGGGTGCCGAGGCCGTCGGCGTGGCGCGATGGTGATGAGGAACATGTTGGCTGGCCGACTCGGGACGGTGATGATCCACATACGCTAACCGCATGACCGCCTCCTCTCCTAGTCGGGCTGCCAGTGTCGCGACCAACTCATCACGGTTTTGCTCGCCTTGCTGCGCGCTAAAGAGATCGGTTTGTCCAGGCTGATGGCAATCAATTTGCGTGGCGCGCACACTCACTGCCGTCACTGGCTGGCTCACTTGCCATGACGTCAGCCGTAAACGCACCAATGCCATCCAGCGCTCGACGTCTTTCTCGCCATGCGCGGCCATCACCGGCAAGGTTTCTTCACATCCATCACGCAAGCTAAAGCCCAACGTTAGCGCGGGGGTGCAGGCACTACGCTGCTCAAGAAAGCGGCACAGTGCCGAGACGAGATTCTCGATAATGGGCAATAAATGGGCTTGCTCACTAAGCTCAAATAATAAAACCCGTTGCTGAAAAAATTGCAGCGGTGGCTGAAAATAACGCAGCGTCGTCGGCTTATCGCCACTCACTTCAGCAAGATAATCCACCACAGAGCGCGGAAAACGTCGCGTCAGCGAAGCGGTGGGCAAGGCGATAAGCTCACCTAACTGAGAGAGGCCCAGACGCGTAAACTGGGTTTTCACCGTCTCCGGTAAAGGGGCTGCGGTCAACGGCAGTTGCTGCAAAGCCGCCTGTAAGTGCTCAGGATCGGTACTGACCTTGCCCGCGTGGCCATACGCCATCAGCTCGGCGGCTCGCGGCGTTTCGCCCACCCCAGCTTGATAACGAATACCACTTTCCACCAGCGTTTGAGTCACCGCCTGCCATAGTGGGGGAAACCCTTGATATAAGGCCAACATCGGTGACACGTGTAGCCATAAACCTTTAGGGGGATTGAGGCTGATTTCTGCGACCAGCGGATAAAGCTGTGCGGCAAGCTGCTCAAGCGCGGACTGCTCTTTCACCGCGCAATAAGGGTAGACCGCGAGCTGATGACAAATAAGCGCCGCTGCCCCTAATCCCATGCCGGTATTCAAACCGTGCGTGCTAGCCGCCACAGAAAGCTGCACTAAACGGCCTTCTTGCTCGCTGACCAGCCCCACTGCTTGCACCGATGACGGCGCATAAAGGCTATCTAACAACAAGCTTGGGCAATGCAGATACAGCCACAATGACATCACGCTTGCTCCCGCTGTTGCCGTGAAGGAAAGGCAAGCAAATTCTCTGCATTACTCGGCCTGGTCACCAACGCGGGCCATTGCGTGCGCCAATCGAGGGTAAACGGGGCCGGTGGCCATTGGCCGCGACAATAGCGCACCGTGACCGTTACGCCACATGCGGAAGGCGCCAGCGCCACGCTTAAATCAACCGGTAATGTCAATGAGTACGTCTGCTGGCGGCGCAACAGTACCACCGCACATTGGCCATGTTCGGCCGCCAGTTTTAGGCGCTTCACTTGCCCAACCGTGAGCGAAGATGGCCATAACAACACCGCCTGACACGCACCACTGCGCGCAGCTTGCTCGGCGGCCCACAGCGCATCTTGATCGCTTTTGGGGGACACCAACAAGGTGTTGTCTGTGGAGTAGCCTTGCTGATGTAGCATCGCTGCGTTGAGTCCAACCGGTGGACGAATCCACACCACCTGCTGGCCGCTCGCGTGATACAACGCCGGTAACACCAGCCGCAACTCACCGACGCCATAGTCACTGATGATATCCGTCACACCTGGAGACGGAAGCCCGCCAAGGCGCTGATCAAAGGCAGTGTAACCGGTCGCTTTTTTATCGGGTAATTCCGCCATTAACGGCCGCTGACTGGCGCGCCATAGGCCGTGTTGTTGGACTAATTGGTCGAGTGTTTTCATCATTAAAATACCTGTATATATATACAGTATATTTAATGATAAAAACGCTGCAAGGAAAGAAAACAAAAAAGCAGAAAAGAGGAGGATGGTGCATCAAAGAGAAAAAGACATGCGTGACACCGCAGCAGCTTCGGGACGGATGGCGCGCAATCATTAGCCATTGCGGCTAGGGAATAAGTAGGTGCTTTCCCCAGCGTAAAGTATTACCCACTTTACCCGACAGTAAACGGTATTATATTTCGACGATGGGGGTATTAACGGATTGCGAAGAAGCGAGCATCACTTGGTTGCGGCCACGGTCTTTCGCGCGATACATGAGAAGATCAGCGGCATGGATCAACGCATCTAGCTCTAGCTGCTTTATCTCCTCCACCACATCACTGGAAACAATGGCACCAATGCTCACAGTGACACGAATATCGGCGCCGCCAAATTCAAACACCGTGTCCGCAATATCGCAGCGAATGTGGTTAGCCATTTCAATTAAGGCATCTAAATCTTGGGTCGGGCATAAGATGCAAAACTCTTCTCCGCCTAAACGCGCAGCGGCCCCTTTTTTAACACATCGCTTTAAATAGCTCGCCAGATGTACCAGCACCTTATCGCCTTGCATATGTCCATAGGTATCATTGACCTGCTTGAAATGGTCAAGGTCAATCAAAATTAATCCTACTTCCTGCTGGCGGCTCAGCTTGGGTTTTAAGCGGGTAAAGTAGGTTTCGAGCCCACGGCGATTTAATAACTGCGTCAAAGGATCGGTGTTAGCAAACTCTCGCAAACGTGCATTCGCTCGGCGTAATGCGACCGTGCGTTTATACACCATGCGTTTCAGAATAAAGATATAGGTCACCGCGCCTAACAGCACCGACAACACGATACTGGGAATAAGCCAAGCCGGGTAAGCCTCGACGCGCTCGGTATTGATCCACTTTTGCTTGATGCGTAACAGCTCTTCCGCCGGTATGTTACTCATTCCCTCGCGAACTTGCGCGAGCAAGGCTTGGTTGCCTTTGGGCACCGCCGCATAAATCGGGCGTGTGTAAAGGATTTGCTCTGCGACAAACGTCAATGGCTTATCAAAGGTGAGCATATAAAAAWTAGCGACTTGGCTATCCGCCACTAGCGCATCAATCTCACCACTGAAAGCGGCGTCAAATAACCGCTCATTATTGTCGTAAGTCTGTTGTTCAACGTCCGGATAATGCTCGGTGAGATAGCTTGACTCATAACTGCCTGCAACAACACCGACTGCCTTACCGCCGACAAGCGTATCTGTTTTGGTGCCGCGCGCTTCATTGCGGATGTATAACGAACCATCAATATTAAAAATAGGCGCAACAAAATCGAGGTAGTCCTCGCGTTCGGTGGACTTCAATAACCCCGCATGAACACGGTTACCGCCTTCTTTCATATAAGCGAGCGTGTCGGCCCAATCGAGTAACACAAATTGTACGGGCTCATGATTATATTGGCCGTAGGCTTGCCAGAAGTCGACCAACAAGCCTTTTGGTTGGCCATCATCAGACAAGTAGCTGTAA
This sequence comes from Salinivibrio sp. ML290, assembly GCF_001995695.1. Lineage (NCBI taxonomy): Bacteria > Pseudomonadati > Pseudomonadota > Gammaproteobacteria > Vibrionales > Vibrionaceae > Salinivibrio > Salinivibrio sp. ML290. The sequence continues at coordinate 40,047 of NZ_MUEY01000004.1, forward strand.
GGCTTCCAGACCGAAGGATGAGTGGCGACTAAAATGTCTTTTTCTTCTGACAGATAGGCGTCGTCAGCCCATGCAAACGTACTCACATACGTGCAGGCCAGGAGCAGCATCCCTGTCAAAAGTCGAAAAGTGCGCGCAAACATTATTAGACAGTCCATTCAAAGAGTCTTGATGGTAGATAAATTCTAAGGGAACGCAAAAGACTTAATAAAAAAGCATGATCCAGTTCAAATTGGAAGCTAGATCACATCAGAAAGCATGCAAATGGCCACTGATGGCCGATAAAAGCAGCAAAAAGGAATACGTCGTATGGTAAAGGTGGAAACATCAACAGAAAGCGTAATCATGATAAAAATATCTTGATTCACCAGTGTGCTGTCATCGGGTTGTAATGATTTAAATCGTCAGCTGTGGTAAATTTACGCGCCCCAAAGGAAGGGAAGACTCATGAGACAGAGCACTATTGAGTGCTTTATTGTCAATGAAGCCTTTATTGCCCGTGATCAACACAGATCACCGCAGACAATCTATACTCACGATCGATAAACAGTGACGTCACCACAGCAACCCTGGCTGCGGTAACGTCATTGCAAAATGCAAAAAATTCGCTTTCACAGCCACTTAAGTAGTAAAAGTGCGTGGTAAAATTACACTTTTCGGTGTGTTGTGAGAAAGCATCAGGCTTATGTTTCAATTTTTGACCGGAGAAATGTGTCGATGAAAAAGACCAAAATCGTATGTACGATTGGCCCAAAAACCGAATCTGAAGAGATGCTTACTCAGCTTGTTGAAGCTGGCATGAATGTCATGCGCCTTAACTTCTCACATGGTGATTACCAAGAGCATGGTACGCGTATCGCCAACTTGCGTAATGTGATGAAGCAAACCGGCAAACAAGCCGCTATCTTGCTGGATACCAAAGGTCCTGAGATCCGTACGGTAAAACTGGAAGGTGGCGACGATGTGCTACTGGAAGCCGGTCAAACCTTTACATTCACTACAGATACCTCTGTTGTGGGCAATAAAGAACGCGTCGCCGTGACCTACGCTGGTCTGCCGCAAGATTTAAAAGCGGGTGATACAGTACTGGTTGATGATGGTCTACTTGAGATGGAAGTACTAGAAACGACTGAAAAAGAAGTGGTTTGTAAAGTACTCAACAACGGTGAGCTCGGCGAAAACAAAGGCGTTAACCTGCCAGGCGTTTCTGTCAGCTTGCCTGCGCTGGCTGAAAAAGATAAATCGGATCTGAAATTTGGTTGCGAGCAAGGCGTTGATTTTGTTGCTGCCTCATTTATTCGTAAGAAAGAAGACGTAGAAGAAATCCGCGAGCTATTGGCGCAAAACGGCGGTAGCGACATCAAGATCATCTCTAAAATTGAGAACCAAGAAGGTGTCGACAACTTTGACGCTATCTTGGAAGCATCTGACGGCATCATGGTTGCTCGTGGTGACCTCGGTGTAGAGATCCCCGTTGAAGAAGTGATCTTCGCGCAGAAGATGATGATCGAAAAATGTAACCGTGCACGCAAGATGGTTATCACGGCGACACAAATGCTAGATTCGATGATCAAAAACCCACGCCCAACCCGCGCAGAAGCAGGTGACGTGGCCAACGCCATCATGGACGGCACCGATGCGGTGATGCTGTCAGGTGAATCGGCAAAAGGGAAGTATCCATTAGAAGCGGTGAGCATTATGGCACAAATCTGTGAGCGCACAGACCGTCAAATGTCTCCAGCCTTAGGCTCTCGCCTTGATAGCGACCGCCTACGTATCACCGAAGCGGTCTGTAAAGGCGCGGTCGATACCTCTCAAAAGCTCAGTGCCCCGTTGATTGTCGTTGCGACTGAAGCAGGTAAGTCAGCGCGCTCAGTGCGTAAGTACTTCCCAACCGCGAACATTGTTGCGGTCACCACTAACCCGAAAACAGCCGCCCACTTGTGTCTGACCAAAGGGGTGACACCTGTGATGATCGAAAGCATCGATAGCACCGATGAGTTCTACCGTCGTGGTAAAACCATCGCGCTAGAGTCAGGCTTAGCGAACAAAGGCGATATCGTGGTCATGGTCTCAGGCGCACTCGTGCCGTCTGGTACCACCAACACCACCTCTGTGCACGTTCTGTAATAAGACGTTTACTGCAGACCTAAGCGGTTTTTACAAACCATCACGCCCCGACTCGTTCGGGGCGTTTTTTTATCACCCGTTCAGTGGCATGATAAAAGAAGGCACAGCAGGAAGCGCAATGAAACCAACCAAAGCACAAGAAGCCATGGCGCATATTTGGGCAGCAGTATTAACCCGCCAGCTCACATTAACACCGAATGCGCACGGCAATTATTCACTCACCGTCGCCACCTTATGCGAGCAACTTGGTTTAACCACAGCAACGGCACGTGATGGCTTGCATTTACTCGCCATGGCGGGACGCATCAGCTACCAACCCCAACTCGGATACCAGTTAATGCCCTTAAGTCAGACAGACTGGCAACCTCTCGCGTCTGGCATACAGGCAATGGTTGGCGCTTTCATGGATAGGCTGCCGCCTCGGTTGGATGAGCCGACCTCATTGACCCTACTGGGTTTACTGCACAGCCTACAGAATCTGCCAGCCAAGGATTATCGTGACGTCGCGGCCGTGGCGCACTGGCATCAGCAGCTTCATTACACGCYCTTTGCCGGGATCAACCCGTATCTCGCAGACGCAATACAGCCGCTTGTCGCCCAGCATTTACGCTACCTCACTCATCCTGATATCGGCTTTGAATTTGCAACCAGTTGGCAGCGCTTAATGCCAGTGTTGCGCGGGCTTGTCTCTGCGCGACCACAAGCCCACAGCCGCGCTTATCAACACTATTGGCTGGGACTAAATACTGTGGTCGGAGACAGGATCGGCACCTTTACCAGTGGACAATTTCTTTGAAGTGGGTTTTTATCAATACCGCTAACGGTACCAAATAGATGGCACTAAACTTGACGGCCATCACCGCCAAGGTCAGGGTGGTAACGCGTACTAGGCACTTATTGATTGTTTGTAGTAATGGGTGACTCATCATCATTTCAGTCTAAAGCGGGAAGTCTGTTCAAAAATCAGGCAATAGTTTACAAATTAATCAATAAATCGCAAGCGCCAATCACGCCTGTTATCATCACCCCCCAACAGGCGGCGACTAAGCTGCTGATTTAGTGTGACTGCAGAGAGCAAGATGACAAAAGCATTGACCATTTTGGATATCGCCCGCTTAGCCGGGGTGGGAAAATCAACCGTATCTCGTGTGCTAAACGATGATCCACGGGTCAAAGACAGCACACGCGAGAAAGTACAAGCCGTGATCGATCAGCATGGCTTTATGCCCTCTAAATCCGCACGTGCGATGCGTGCACAACGCAGTGGCGTCGTGGGGGTGATCGTGGCGAAACTCAGCTCCAATTCAGAAAACACTGCACTGACTGGCCTGCTCAATACCTTGTATGCCAAGGGGTATGACGCTGCCATTATGGAGAGCCAGTTCTCACAACAAAAAGCACAAGCTCACCTCGATGTGCTGAAACGCCGTAATGTCGACGGTATTATCTTTTTTGGTTTTTCTGGCTGTGATCTCAACGCGCTAGCGCCATTCGCCCCTAACTGTGTTGTGCTAGCCGTCGATAGTGATCAATACGTTAGCGTCAGCTATGACAACCAAGGCGCGGTCGCACAAGTGATGGATCACTTTTATCATCAAGGGTGTCGACATATTGCTTTCTTAGGGATTGATGAGCGAGATGAAACCACAGGCCTCGCCCGCTCTGGTGCCTATCAGCGTTTTTGCCAAACCCACCAGATCTCACCACGACTACACCGCTGCGAGATGAGCTTACATGCCGCCTACAACGCCACAGATAGCCTCATCAATACACAGACCGATGCCATTGTTTGTGCGTCCGATACCCTCGCTCTGGGGGTCGCGAAACGCCTACAAACACTTGGGCGAGAAGACGTCGCTATTGGCGGCATTGGCAATCACGACATGCTACGCTTTATGTTTCCACGCGCCGTCAGTGTGGAGCTAGGTTACCACCAAGCAGGGCAACATGCGGCCGACTTGCTACTCAAGCAGCTGGATGACGACGATCCCGTGGTTAGCCACTGGACACAACCTTGCCACCTGGTGACACCCTAACCTTCAACCAACACCAAAAATCAGGCAGTTACAAATTTCTGTGTGATGGTTTTCAAACAATGGGAACGATTCCACTGATAATTGGATTAGTACGATCCATAATCAGTGGGAACGTTACCAATGAATACCCTACAGCAATACAGGATTGCTTATGAGCCAGATAGATAAAAAAGCCATTGACCAATTGGTCACGCATATTGGCGGCAAAGACAACATCGCCACCGTTAGCCACTGCCTAACCCGTTTACGATTCGTGCTAAACGATCCGGAAAAAGCGGACGTGGCTGCGATTGAAGCGCTCCCCATGGTCAAAGGCTGCTTTACCAGCGCCGGTCAATTTCAGGTGGTGATCGGCACCAATGTCGACCAAGTGTACGCCCTACTAGAGGAACAAACCGGGGTGGAAGGCCAGTCAAAAGACGAGGCCAAACAAGCCGCGCGCCAAAATATGAGCCTGACTGAGCGTGCCATCTCACACCTCGCGGAAATTTTTGTTCCCCTTTTACCCGCGATTATCACCGGTGGTCTAATCCTCGGCTTCCGTAATGTGATCGGCGATATCCGCATGTTCGATGGCAAAACCCTGACCGAAATCAGTGAGTTTTGGGCCACCGCTCACGGCTTCTTATGGCTGCTTGGCGAAGCCATCTTCCACTTCCTGCCTGTCGGCGTATGTTGGGCGACGGTGAGAAAAATGGGCGGCACACCCATTTTGGGTATCGTGCTAGGTATTACCCTAGTATCGCCACAGTTGATGAACGCTTACCTTATCGGTAAAGAGATGCCCGAAGTGTGGGACTTTGGCTGGTTCTCAATTGAAAAAGTCGGCTACCAAGCACAGGTGATCCCAGCCATGTTTGCGGGGATGGCACTGGCATTTATTGAAACCCAGTTAAAACGTATTATTCCAGATTACCTTTACCTTGTGGTGGTGCCGTTTGTCGCGCTGCTCACCTCAGTGGTACTGGCGCACACCCTTATCGGTCCCTTTGGGCGTGAAATCGGCAACGGCGTCGCCTTCTTGGCTCGCACGGCGATGACCGGTGATTTCGCCTTTATCGGCGCAGCGCTATTTGGCTTCCTCTATGCACCTTTGGTGATTACCGGTGTTCACCACACCACCAACGCGGTGGACTTGCAGCTGATGCAGGAAATGGGCGGCACGCCTATTTGGCCGCTGATTGCCCTGTCCAACATTGCTCAAGCCTCGGCGGTGGTTGGCATTATTTGGGTCAGCAAGAAAGAAAACGAACGTGAAATCTCTGTGCCCGCGGCGATTTCCGCCTACCTTGGCGTGACAGAGCCGGCCATGTACGGGATTAACCTTCGTTACAAATTCCCAATGCTGTGCGCGATGGTTGGCTCAGCGCTGGCCGCCATTGTGTGTGGTCTTTCCGGTGTGATGGCCAACGGTATTGGTGTCGGGGGCCTACCAGGCATCTTATCTATCCAGCCACAATTCTGGGGTGTTTACGCAGTCGCGATGTTAATCGCCATCTTGGTGCCAATCGCACTCACCGCCTTTATGTATCGCCGCCAGGCCAGCAAAGGCAAATTGGCGGTCGTCTAATTCCCATTCCGTCCGCGGGGAGTACGCTCCCCGCTTTTTTAGCGTTAAGAGAGACATTATGCACGCACATCCCTGGTGGAAAACGGCCACCATCTATCAGATTTACCCGAAAAGCTTCCGTGATACCACACAAACAGGGACAGGTGATCTGCCGGGCATTATCGAAAAACTGGACTATTTTTCGACCTTGGGCATCGATGCATTATGGCTAACCCCCATTTATGTATCACCACAAGTCGATAACGGCTACGACATTGCCGATTATTATGCGATTGACCCCAGCCTAGGCACCATGGACGACTTCGACACCCTGCTCGCCGAGGCGCATAAGCGCGATATCCGCATCATCATGGATATTGTGATTAACCACACCTCGACCGAGCACCCCTGGTTCCAATCAGCGCTGACTGGTAAAGACAGTCCCTATCGCGATTACTACATCTGGAAAGATCCGGTTAACGGCGGTGTTCCTAACAACTGGCAATCAAAATTTGGTGGTAGCGCGTGGCAATGGCACGAACCCACCGGCCAGTATTACCTCCACCTATTTGCCACCGAACAGGCCGATCTTAACTGGGAAAATCCTGAGGTGCGGGCAGCCGTCAAAGACGTAATGGCCTTTTGGGCCGAGAAAGGCGTGGATGGCTTTCGCCTCGATGTGATCAATTTGATCTCCAAAGATCAGTCCTTTCCCAACGATCATCAAGGCGATGGTCGCCGTTTTTATACCGATGGTCCCCGCGTCCACGAGTACTTGCAAGAGATCAGCCGGGATATTTTTCAGCATTACGGCAGCGTCACCGTGGGCGAGATGTCTTCAACCACTCTGGAGCACTGTCAGCAATACTCCGCGCCGGATGGCAAAGAGCTCTCCATGGTGTTTAACTTCCACCACTTAAAAGTCGATTATCCGGGCGGCGAGAAGTGGCGACTGGCGCCGTTTGACTTCTTGGCCCTAAAACAGCTTTTCCGCACTTGGCAACACGGCCTGCATAATCAAGGTTGGGGCGCACTGTTTTGGTGTAACCACGACCAGCCGCGTGTGGTCAGCCGCTTTGGTGATGACCGCCACTATCGGGTCGCGTCAGCTAAAATGCTTGCCACTGCGATTCATATGCAGCAAGGCACGCCTTACGTGTATCAAGGGGAAGAAATTGGCATGACTAACCCTGGCTATCAGCGTATCGATGACTATCAAGACGTTGAGAGTCGCAACATGCACCGTCTGCTGTGCGACCAAGGCATGCCAGAAGGGGAAGTGCTGGCCATTCTGGCGGCACGCTCGCGCGATAATTCACGCACGCCTATGCAGTGGGACAGTTCAGCAAACGCCGGTTTTACCACAGGTACACCGTGGCTAACGCCTGCGCCTAACTATGTTGACGTCAATGTCGACACCGCACTGGCGGATAAAGACTCGGTGTTCTATCACTACAAAAAGCTGATTTCCCTGCGTAAAACCTTACCCGTGATCCGTGAAGGCGATTATCAGGACTTGTTGCCTGACCACCCACAACTGCTCGCCTATCGTCGCGACAATGGCGATAGCCAACTGGTGGTGGTGTGTAATTTTTATGGCGAACGGGTCACGGCGACCTTGCCTCTCGCCCCGGCCCCGAACGCAGACTTGGTGAGCCATAATTACCCAGAAGCCAAGCCCTTAATGCCAGAAATGCAACTGGCACCCTATGAATCCTTGGTGTATTTGATTCATCCCGCTTAACCGACACAAAAATGGCACGCCTTGGCGTGCCATTTTTCTTTCAACGGCCAGTGGCTTTGGTTACTGACGCAACGCTCGCTCGCCGCGTGCGATGCCAACCACACCGCTGCGTGCCACCTCAATGATCTCGGTAATCTCACCGACCGCGCGAATAAAGGCATCTAACTTGTCACTGTCACCCGTCAACTGCACGGTGTAGAGCGAGTGCGTCACATCCACAATCTGACCGCGGAAAATATCGGCGGTGCGTTTTACCTCCGCGCGGGCAAAGCCGCTGGCTTTCACCTTCACCAACGCCAGCTCGCGCTCAATATGATCGCTTTCAGTCACATTGCTTACTTTCAGCACATCAATCAGCTTGTGCAGGTGCTTTTCGATTTGCTCGCGGTCCGCGTCACTCACCACCGAGGTGGTGATATTCAAGCGCGATAAGGTTGCGTCATCCGTCGGTGACACCGTGAGTGATTCAATGTTGTAGCCACGCTGAGAGAATAAGCCCACCACGCGCGACAAGGCACCTGGTTCGTTTTCCATTAAAACCGATACAATACTGCGCATTAGGTTCTCTCCGTTTTGCTCAACCACATTTCATTCATCGCCCCACCGCGTACCTGCATCGGATAAACGTGCTCGGTTTCATCAACATTGATATCGACAAAGACCAAGCGATCTTTCATCGCTAAGGCTGCCTCTAAGCCCGCTTCCAGCTCGGACGGGTGATTAATGCGCATCCCCACATGACCATAGGCCTCAGTGATCGCAGCAAAGTCCGGCACCGAGTCCATATAAGAGTGCGAATGGCGGCCTTGGTAAATCATGTCCTGCCATTGTTTGACCATTCCGAGGAAACGGTTGTTGAGGTTGACGATCACGACCGGAATGTCGTATTGCAATGCCGTCGACAGCTCCTGAATGTTCATTTGAATACTGCCATCACCGGTGACACACACCACCTGCGCGTCCGGTAGCGCAAACTTCACCCCCATGGCGGCGGGTAGCCCAAAGCCCATGGTGCCCAAGCCGCCGGAGTTAATCCAACGACGTGGTTTATCAAACGGATAATAGAGTGCCGCAAACATTTGATGCTGCCCGACGTCTGAGGTCACATACGCCTCGCCATGGGTGAGGCGATACAAGGTTTCAATCACTTGCTGGGGTTTAATCCGCTCAGGATCAGCGACATATTGCAAACATTGGCGCTCACGCCAAATCTGAATATTGTGCCACCAGGTGCTGATCGCATCGCTGTCGTTATTGCCACCTTGCTCCACCAGCAATTTGAGCATGCTATTTAATACCGCATCCGCCGAGCCGACGATGGGAATATCTGCGGCCACGGTTTTAGAAATGCTGGAAGGATCCACATCAATGTGCATGATGGTGGCATCGGGACAGTATTTTTCTAGATTGTTGGTGGTACGATCGTCAAAACGAACACCAATACCAAAAATCAGATCGGCTTGGTGCATCGCCATGTTCGCTTCGTAGGTGCCATGCATACCCAGCATACCCAGCGCGTGATCATGGGTGCCGGGAAACGCCCCCAGGCCCATCAATGTGCTAACGACGGGGATGTTTAGACTTTCTGACAACTGGCGAATTTGCTCGCCGCAGTCGGCCATGATGGCCCCACCACCGACGTATAGCACCGGCTTTTTCGCTGCCAGTAGCGCTTTTAAGCCACGTTTGATCTGACCTTTGTGCCCTGACGTGGTCGGGTTGTAAGAGCGCATACGCACACTATCAGGGTACTGATACGGATGCTTTTGCGCCGGATTCAGCATGTCTTTGGGGATATCCACCACCACAGGGCCGGGACGTCCTGTCGCGGCAAGATAAAAAGCTTTTTTTACAATATTGGGAATATCTTCGGCGCGCTGGACTAAAAAGCTGTGTTTGACCACCGGGCGGGAGATCCCCACCATGTCACACTCTTGGAAGGCATCATTACCAATCAGGCCGCTCATGACTTGGCCAGAAAACACCACCATGGGGATCGAGTCCATATACGCGGTGGCAATGCCGGTAATGGCATTGGTTGCCCCTGGGCCTGACGTGACCAGAACCACGCCCACTTCCCCCGTGGCACGCGCATAACCATCGGCCATGTGTACCGCGGCTTGTTCGTGGCGCACCAACACATGGTCGATATCACTTTTTTCGTGTAATGCGTCGTAAATATCCAGTACCGACCCGCCTGGATAGCCAAAAATATGTTTTACGCCTTGATCGATCATGGAGCGCACGATCATCTCGGCACCGGATAACATTTCCACTCTACGCCTCCCTGTTTGCATAGTTAGGACTTACTTTTAGCCTAATCCTGCCCCTTACTCTTGGATGTACTGGTGGTCACTCACCACGCGGACATCTGAACCAAATACTGGCGGTAAGGCGGCGTTAGATTGTCACTTGGCCTGCTTCGGATGAAGCTGCAATCAATGTAACGTTTTATTTGCAAAACTGTCTATTAGCTAATCAGTATTTACATTTTTAATCTAAATGTTGAGTTAATGTTGCTGGTTTACGCTGACCACGGGGGAGGAAATTGGAAACATCCACTATAAAATCGACACTTTGCCAGATTTGCTATTCAGGCGTGGGGAGGAAAAAGGGGGAAAAGGCATACAAATAACGAAAACAAAGGAAGATTCTCAGCCATGAGAAACCTTCCCCCGCTTTGATGCACCAGGACTAACGTTGATACATGGTGTCAATGTGATGTTGGTAACGTGAAAGGATCACTTTGCGGCGCAGTTTCATGGTCGGCGTGAGCTCGCCACTGTGCATGCAAAAGCCCTGTGGCAACAAGGTAAAGCGTTTGACTTGCTCAAATTTGGCCAATTCATGTTGTAAGCTCTGCAAACGCTTTTCAAACAAGGCCACGACATCGGCGTGTTTTAGCAGCTCTTTGCGATTTTGATATTCGATATTGGCCGCCCGCGCCCACTCTTCTAAGGCATCGAAGCAAGGTACAATCAAGGCCGATACAAAATGACGCGCCTCGGCCACCACCGCAATCTGATCGATAAAATGATCGCGCACCAAAGCGCCTTCCACCCGCTGTGGTGCGATGTACTTACCGCCTGAGGTTTTCATCAACTCTTTGATTCGGTCAGTGATAAATACGTTGCCCTTGGCATCAAGATACCCCGCATCGCCGGTTTTCAAAAAGCCATCCTCGGTAAAGGTGGCGGCAGTCGCATCAGGCTGATTAAAGTAACCCCGCATTACCATCGGCCCACGGACTTGAATTTCATCGTCCGTCCCAATTCGCACTTCTGCCCCTGGCATCGGATGGCCAATCGATTGGGGATCAAAGCGGGTATCGTCCCAGCAAGAGACCGTGGCGGTGGTTTCGGTCATGCCATAACCGAGCTTGACGTTAATGCCTATCGCGTGGAAAAACGCGCCGATTTCGGGGTCAAGACGCGCCCCACCGCATGGCATCAAACGCATCTTGCCACCTAGTAGCGCACGTAACTTACTGAGCACCAGCTTGTCGGCCAACGCCAATTGCCATTGCTGACACCAAGACGGAGACTGGCCGGTGCGTAATTGCGCAGCATGACGCTCACCTTGGCGCAGTGCCCATCGGAATAAATGGGGTTTGATCCCTGTGGCCCGACTGAGTTTGTCGTGGATAGCGCCATGGATTTTTTCATAAAAACGCGGTACCGCACACATTACCGTCGGTTTGACCTCGGCCAATGCATCACGCACCTGAAGCGGGTTGGAGAGATAGCAATTGACCGCCCCGCGGTGAAGGACGTAATAGCTCCATGCGCGCTCAAACACATGAGAAAGCGGCAAAAAGGCCAAAGAGACATCATCGGGGCTTAGTGCCAATACTTGATCGTGCACATCCAACTGCGCCGCCACATTGGCATAATCCAGCATCACGCCTTTCGGATCGCCCGTAGTACCGGAGGTATAAATCAAGGTGGTCAGATCGTCCATGCATCGTCCGTCAATGCGCGCGTCTAACTCGGCTTGATAGCCGCGATCGTCTTGCAATAGCCAGCTGGCCCAATCCCACACCTTGGGATGCGCGGGAACCGCCGTCTCTTGACTTAGGGCAACCACCCCTTTGACGTTGGGGCAGTGTTCAAGGGCAGCAACCGCGCTCTCCAGTTGTTCGTCACCGGCAAAAATCCACTGCACGTCTGCATCATTGATAATGTGTGCGGCTTGCTGGGCGGTGCTAGTTGCGTAAATCGGCACAGGTACGGCGCGAATTTGCAACGCGGCATAGTCCAACATTGCCCATTTTTCGCTGTTCGGCGCAAAAATGGCGACGGTTTGCTGCACCTGACAGCCAGCGTTGAGTAAGCAGCGTGACAGCTGATCGATGCGTTCGCCTAGCTGGCGCCAACTAATGCTTATCCATTGCGTGTCTTGTTGGAAGCGGATTGCTTCGCGTTCATTTTGGGCGGCAATCTGATCGCGAATGCGCGTGACGATATGGTTTTGGGTGTTCACGGAGTCTCTCTTGGCTCGCCGTTTGGCGAACACATGTACGCTCAATAATGACAGCGAGTTTACCGAGCGCACCATCAAACTCAAGAGAAATTGAGTGAATGCTCTAGCAAAAATGTAAAAACGTGATTCAGCCTTGTGGAAGCAGCTTATCGGCGCGCGCCGCACATCGCACTACCGAATCAAGCGTTGCAACCTGAGTGGGTGTGGATCCATGCGCATTGATGAGCGATTAAAGTCCAAAATCGACTCCTCAACCGTTTCTGGATAGTCAACCTGAGCCCATAGATGGTGAAACAGGCTACGTGTCTGACTTAACTCTCCTTTTACCAGCCACTCCGCCAATGCTTGAGCAACATCTGGGTACCCAATCGCGCCCACCGCCGGTGCCTGCAGCCATTCACGTACCGCGCTCGCATTCAAGCTATCCATACTGTGTGCTAGCCCAAGCTGAGAAAGTGTTGCGACATTACTCAACTGTTCAAACTGACCAGACAATGGCTTTAAAAGGAGCTTTTTCCCTAAACTTAATGCCTCCGATGGAAGCTCAAATCCCCCATTTGCGATCACGCCCTGGCACTGATGCAGCGCCGTGTGAAAGCTTTCTTTGCCTAAGGGCATTAGCGTAAGGTTTTCACGTTGGTAGGGGGCATTAACCTCGGGGTGAAAGCAGATAAAAGGCTGGCTAAAGCGCAACAGCAGCTCACTGACTGCAGATAAAGATTCAAAGGGGAGATACACCAGCACCGCCCTCTCCGAAGTGGACGATGCCACCGCTTTATCCACCGGAGTGGTATCAATAATTGGGGGTAAAATCGGTTGGTTAAAGTGATACCAATGCAAGCCAATGGCATAGTCGGTTGGCGCAAAATAACGCATGATAATGCGATTGATCAGCGTTTCCCCATGTTTGGGCACCGCGTGAGAAAACGCCGCTTGGTGGCTGATGGCCACCGATGGCACCCCTTGCCGGCGCGCCGCCCACGCACTGATGGGTTCAAAATCAGAGATGACCTTATCGTAGCCTGATACATCAAGCTGGCGAATATCACGTCGTAGCTGTGTAAAACGATTGTGTCGCGCGGTGGCTAACATATCAATTTTGCCATCACGACTGACAAAGCTCATGCCGGTAAACGTGCGATAGTCACCAAATGGCGCCATATCAAAATAACGCTCGGCTGGCCGCCCAGAAAAAACAAAATCGACCTCGACATCATATCCGGCCAAGGCACGAGCCATGGCGCGGGCTCGCGATATATGCCCGTTACCGGTTCCCTGAACACCGTATAAAAGCTTCATTAAATACCTGTTATTCCGTAAAGATCGAAAGTGATACTGTGTGCCAACGTCGCGCACAGCAGCCCTAACCCAGCGCCAACCACGATATCGCTCACAAAGTGCACGCCCAGTAACACGCGCGAAATACCGATTAGGCTGGCCCAGATGAACACCAAAAGGGTTAACGAAGGAAAAAAGGTGCTCAGCAATGAGGCCATGAGAAAAGCCGCGGCCGTGTGGCCTGATGGCATACTGTAAAGATCGGAAGGCGTGATAAAGGCAGGTAACTGCGAAGGACGTGCGCGCCGAAAGCTGCGTTTAAGTACCCAATAGATCGGGAGTTCGATGGCAAAAGCCGTCAATCCTGTGAGCAAAAACCAGAGCCCGACCGCCTCATGAAGCCACCATGCAGTAAAGCCAATCACCAGATAGAGTGGCCCGTCACCTGAACGGGAAACGGCACGGGCTATTTTCGCTGTGCCAGCGCTAAAGCGGTGAGATAAACACAGTGTCGACACCGTGTGGTCGAAGCGTTGAATCGCGGTAAAGCTTCTCATCCTGCCTCCCAATGCGGCGAGCTGATGGTTAAACTCTAGTCAGCCGGTATGACAGGTCGGTGACGTTATTGGGTCATCTCGATGAATTTACGTCGCCGCTTGAGCTCAGGCACGTTGGGACAAGTAAAAATAATGAAGACTGGACAAAGCCGCGCCAGAGCACAGTACAAAAATCTAACTTTTAGTTTTAAAACCAGTTTAATTAACCAGTTTTTTACCATTATATTGCGCAGAAAACGGGTTTTGTTTTTTTCAGATTGACGCTTTCCCCATCGCTCTGTTATTTCTGGTAACAGAATATTTACTGACGGACATCAGCATGACACTGTTTCACCTACGCCTCATCCTCCTCCTTATCGTGACCCAGTCGCGCGGGTAGGTTTTGGGCAGAAAACAGTGAATGCCAAATCTCAAAAACCCGCGCCAGACGCGGGTTTTTTTGTATCTAACGTCGCCAAAATAATATCAAGCGCCAATTAAAGAGCCCTTCAAGGCGGCCAAGCAAACACAACAGGGAGTCACCCATGAGCGAGAACAGCCAAGTCATTCTGTTTGATACCACCTTACGCGACGGCGAGCAGGCGCTGTCAGCAAGTTTAACCGTCAAAGAGAAATTGCAGATCGCCCAAGCCTTGGACCGCTTGAAGATAGACATTATTGAAGCCGGTTTTCCGGTCTCCTCACCGGGCGATTTTGAATCCGTGCGCACCATTGCCGAGCACATGCAACATGCACGTGTCTGTGCCTTGTCTCGCGCGGTTCCTAAAGACATAGATGTGGCCGCCGAATCCCTCAAAGCCGCTGACGCCTTTCGTATCCACACTTTTTTGTCCACCTCAACCATCCATGTCAAAGATAAGCTTCGCCGCAGCTACGATGACGTGGTCGAGATGGGGGTACGCGCCGTTAAGCATGCACGCCAATACACGGACGATGTGGAGTTTTCCTGCGAAGATGCCGGGCGCACCCCAATAGATAACTTGTGCCGTATGGTCGAAGCGGCGATTGATGCCGGTGCGACCACCGTCAATATCCCAGATACGGTGGGTTACACAGTGCCGAGTGAATTCGGCGATATCATTGCGACCTTGTTTAACCGCGTACCGAATATCGACAAAGCCGTGATCTCTGTCCATTGTCATGATGACTTAGGGATGTCGGTGGCCAACTCTATTGCCGCGGTTCAAGCCGGCGCTCGCCAAGTGGAAGGCACTATCAATGGCATCGGTGAACGTGCGGGGAACTGCGCGCTGGAAGAGATTGCGATGATCTTGAAAACCCGCGCTGACTTGTTAGGCGTAGAAACAGGATTGAACCACACCGAAATTGCCCGCACCAGCAAGTTAGTTAGTCAGCTTTGCAACATGCCAATCCAACCCAATAAAGCCGTGGTCGGTGCCAATGCCTTTAGCCACTCCTCCGGCATCCACCAAGATGGCATGCTGAAAAACAAAAACACCTACGAAATCATGACCCCAGAGTCGATTGGTTTGGGCAAAAAGGCGCTTAATCTGACCAGCCGTTCCGGCCGTGCCGCAGTGAAAAGCCACATGGATAACCTTGGCTACGACCAACAAGATTACGATTTAGACACCTTGTATCAATCTTTCTTGCAGCTGGCAGATCGTAAAGGTCAGGTGTTCGATTATGACTTAGAAGCCTTGATGTTCTTCAACAACCTCAAAGAAGAGGACGACTTCTACAAGCTGAACTATTTAGGCGTGCAATCCGGCAGCCTAATGGCGACCACCAGCATCAAGTTGCAATGTGGCGACGAAGAGAAACGCGAGGCGGCGATTGGTAACGGCCCCGTCGATGCCCTTTATCAGTGCATCTACCGCATTACCGGCTATGACATTGAACTGGATAAATTCGATCTGACCGCCAAAGGGGAAGGAGAAGATGGTCTCGGCCAAGCCGACATCATTGCTAACTACAAGGGCCGTAAATATCACGGCACCGGGGTGTCGACCGACATTATCGAAGCCTCAGGTGAAGCGCTACTGCATGTGATCAATGCCATTTATCGCGCCGACAAAATCGCCCAGATTAAGGAACAATCCCACTTAAAACAGGAGACAGTATAACCATGGCCAGCGCACATCAGATTGCTATTTTGCCCGGTGACGGTATCGGCCCCGAAGTCATGACGCAAGCCGAGAAGGTGCTTGATGCGGTTAGCGAGCGATTCTCACTCACTTTGGAACGTCACCACTATCCTGTGGGCGGTGCCGCGATTGATGCCCATGGCTCGCCGCTGCCCGCACAAACCTTGGCTGGGTGTGAAAAAGCCGATGCAATTTTATTTGGTTCAGTGGGCGGCCCAAAGTGGGAGCATTTACCGCCAACCGAGCAACCGGAGCGCGGTGCCTTGCTGCCATTGCGCAAACACTTTGGGCTGTTCTGTAACTTGCGTCCGGCACAAATCCACACTGGTCTCGAAGGCTTTTGCCCGCTGCGCGCCGACATTGCCGACAAAGGCTTTAACATCGTGGTGGTGCGAGAGCTAACCGGTGGGATTTACTTTGGTGAGCCCAAAGGACGTGAAGGTGAAGGCCGCGAGGAAAAAGCGTTTGATACGGAAGTTTATCATCGCTATGAAATTGAGCGTATCGCCCGCATTGCCTTCCAATCGGCTCAGTTGCGTAATAAGCAAGTGTGCTCAATCGATAAAGCCAATGTGTTGCAAAGCTCAATGCTATGGCGTGAAGTGGTGGAAGAGGTGGCCAAAGACTATCCGGATGTCCACTTGAGCCATATGTATATCGACAACGCCACCATGCAGCTGATTAAAGACCCGTCGCAATTTGATGTGATGCTGTGCTCGAATATTTTCGGTGACATCATCTCCGATGAGTGCGCAATGATCACCGGCTCAATGGGCATGCTGCCATCTGCGAGCTTGAACGCGAGTAAATTTGGTTTGTATGAGCCCGCCGGCGGCTCTGCGCCCGATATTGCGGGTAAAAATATCGCCAATCCAGTGGCGCAAATTCTCTCCGCCGCGCTAATGTTACGCTACTCGTTAGGCGAAGAAGACGCGGCCTGTGCGATTGAGCATGCGGTCAGCCAAGCACTGGCGGCCGGTGAGCTGACCGCTGATCTGGCGGGCAACCATCCTGCCCTCAGTACCGAACAAATGGGCGATCGTATCGCCGCCTATATCCGCCAAGGCGCAGAATAATTACCCGTAAGGATACGAGCTATGTCGAATGCAAACACCCAGCAAGGCGCCAAGACCTTGTACGAAAAAATTCATCAAGCCCATATTGTCACCGAGCAGCCCGGCGAAGCGCCGCTGCTGTATATCGACCGCCATTTGGTGCACGAAGTGACCTCACCACAAGCCTTTGATGGCCTGCGGGAAAAAGGGCGTCCGGTACGCCAAGTGAGTAAAACCTTCGCCACCATGGATCACAATGTCTCCACCGAAACCAAAGACATTAACGCGTCAGGAGAAATGGCGCGTATCCAAATGGAAACACTGGCCAAAAACTGCGAAGAGTTCGGTGTCACCCTGTATGACTTGAATCACCCTTACCAAGGCATTGTGCATGTGATGGGCCCCGAGCTTGGTATTACCCTGCCCGGCACCACCATCGTCTGTGGTGACTCCCACACCGCAACCCACGGCGCTTTTGGTGCACTGGCCTTTGGCATTGGTACCTCAGAAGTCGAGCACGTGCTGGCCACCCAAACGCTCAAGCAATCCCGCGCCCGCACGATGAAAATTGAAGTCACGGGCAAAACCGCCCCCGGGATCACTGCCAAAGATATTGTCCTAGCCATTATTGGCAAGGTCGGTCATGCCGGCGGCACCGGGCATGTGGTGGAGTTTTGCGGGGACGCAATCACCGACTTGTCGATGGAAGGGAGAATGACGGTGTGCAACATGGCAATCGAATTAGGCGCCAAAGCTGGCCTGATCGCCCCGGATGACACCACCTTTGCCTATTTAAAAGACAAGAAATTTGCCCCGAAAGGCGAGCAATGGCAGCAGGCAATCGCCTATTGGCAAACCTTGCATTCGGACGCCAATGCGCAGTTTGATCGCGTGGTCACCCTCGATGGCAGTCAAATTCACCATCAAGTGACCTGGGGCACCAACCCCGGCCAAGTGGTCAGTGTGCATGATACCGTGCCTGCCCCAGAGACAATGAACGATCCGATTGAACGTCACTCGGCAGAACGCGCATTAAAATATATGGGGCTGACACCCGGTCAAGCCATCAACCAAATCCGTATCGATAAAGTCTTTATTGGCTCTTGCACCAACTCACGGATTGAAGACATGCGTGCGGCCGCTGCGGTTGCCAAAGGGCGACGTGTGGCAGAGGGCGTGCATGCCATGGTGGTGCCAGGCTCAGAGCAAGTGCGGGCACAGGCGGAGCAAGAAGGGCTGGATGTGATTTTCCGCGAAGCGGGCTTTGAATGGCGCTTGCCCGGCTGCTCAATGTGTTTGGCGATGAATAACGATCGCTTGGGCCCCAAAGAGCGCTGCGCCTCCACCAGTAACCGCAACTTTGAAGGGCGTCAAGGCCGTGAAGGCCGCACCCACTTGGTCAGCCCAGCCATGGCCGCAGCGGCGGCGATTGCGGGCCATTTTGTCGACGTTAATCAATTATAAGGAGGCCTTATGTCAGGCATACACACTCATACCGGCATTGTTGCCCCGTTGGATGCGGCGAACGTCGATACCGATGCGATCATTCCCAAGCAGTTTTTGCAAAAGGTCACCCGCACCGGCTTTGGGCAGCACCTGTTTCACGATTGGCGCTTTTTAGACGATGCGGGCCAGCAACCGAACCCCGAGTTCGTGCTTAACCAAGCACGTTACCAAGGCGCGAGCGTCTTGCTCACCCGCGAGAATTTTGGCTGTGGCTCATCCCGCGAGCATGCGCCTTGGGCGCTGGATGATTACGGGTTTAAAGTGATTATCGCCCCCAGTTTTGCCGATATTTTCTATGGCAACTGCATTAATAACCAAATGGTGCCGGTGACCCTTGAAGAAGGCCAAATCGATGCTTTATTTACGTATGTGGCAGAAAATGAAGGCGCGACTGTAACGCTAGATTTGCCCGCCCAAACCATCCGTGCCGGTGAACACTGCTTTGCCTTCCAGATGGATGATTTTCGCCGTCATTGCCTGTTGGAAGGGTTAGATAGCATCGGTCTGACGTTGCAGCACGAAGCCGATATCTCACGCTTTGAAAAACAAATACCAGACTTTTTGGTGTAATACGCCCTCCAAGAACGCCAATAAGCGCGGTGTTACCCGTACTTATTGGCGCTTCAACCCATTTTTCCATCCTCAATGAAACCAACCGCTGACTCGCTTGGTCTAGTCTCAAAGAAGGTTTGATCGCATTAAGGACTGGCAATGCAAAAACATTTTATACTTCTGCTCTGGTTAGTGTTTCCGCTCATCAGCCAAGCCGCGCCCAAAGCGGATTACTGGGCAATGTGGGATGCCCATAACCCTGACAGCCAAGCCACGTTTACCCATCACAGCTGGCAAGTGTTACTCGATAAGTATTTGCAATCTCAGGGGCAGCACACCTTATTTAACTATGCCGCGGTCACGGATAACGACAAAGCAACCCTCGACCATTACATTGACATGCTCACCGCGCGCGACCCACGTACCCTGACCAAAGACGAGCAATACGCGTATTGGGTTAACCTCTATAATGCGGTCACGGTAAAACTGATTATCGCCGAGTACCCGGTCCGTTCCATCACCAAACTCGGTGGGCTATTTAGCTTTGGCCCTTGGGATGATGAAGTGGTTACCGTCGCTGGCGAGCCGCTCACTTTAAACGATATCGAACACCGGATTTTACGCCCGCTTTGGCAAGATCCGCGTACCCACTATGCGGTCAACTGTGCCAGCCTTGGCTGCCCTAATCTTCAGCCACAAGCCTTTCAAGCCAGTGCACTTGATGCACAGCTCGAGCACGCCGCCTATACCTTCATTAACAGTGATAAAGGCGTGAGTCAGCAAGGGGAAAAATGGCAACTTTCCTCAATTTATGAATGGTTTGAAGCTGACTTTGGTGGCGATAAGCAAGGCGTGATCGCTCACATAAACCAGTATCGCGATATTCCATTGCCACAAGAGGCAACATTGGAATACGACTACAACTGGGACCTTAACCAACTCGGCAACTAAAAGGCTTGGTTAACCCTAAGCCAATCAGTACAATACCACCGTACTCATTGGGGAGCCTCACGGCTGAGATTGCGCACTGCGCTAGACCCATCGAACCTGATCCAGCTAACACTGGCGTAGGGATTGAGACTTGATGTTGCCATCAACTTGCCTCAACACCCACGCCCAACTTAGGAGCGTGCTGTGAAAGTTTTTACCTCTGTTCTCACTCTGGTTTCTTTATCGCTATTATCACTCGGCGCCCGCGCCGCGGACCCGCTTACTGTCTATACCTATGACTCCTTTATTGCTGAATGGGGGGCGGGGCCTAAAATTAAAGCGAAATTTGAACAGCAATGCGATTGCCAGCTTGAGTTTGTGTCTCTCGACGATGGGGCCGCCTTACTTAATCGCCTGCGCATTGAAGGAGAAACCACCCAAGCCGATATCGTACTCGGTATGGATACCAACTTAATGAAAGAAGCCGAGCGCAGTGGGATTGTTGCCGAGCACGCGGTCAATACCGAGCGCCTGCAAGTGCCTGGCGGGTGGGATAACAAATACTTTATCCCTTACGATTACGGCTATTTTGCCTTTGTGTATGACACTACTCGTTTGCTCGACCCACCCAAAAGCCTCAAAGCCTTGATTGAGGAGCGCGATGACATCAGTGTGATTTACCAAGATCCGCGCGTATCAACGGTCGGCCAGGGGCTAATGCTTTGGATCCAAAAAGTGTACGGCGATAATAATCAACAAGCATGGCGCGATCTTGCCGATAACACGATCACTGTGACCAAAGGCTGGACCGAAGCTTACAACATGTTCCTCAATAAAGAAGCGGACATGGTGCTCTCTTACACCACCTCGCCGGCTTACCACTTAGTGGCCGATGAAGACGATCGCTTTGCCGCCGCCATGTTTGAAGAGGGGCACTATATGCAAATCGAAGTCGCCGCTAAATCAGCCTATACCGATCAGCCGGAACGTGCGGATGCGTTTTTACAATTTATGCTCAGTGATGCGGCACAGTCGGTGATCCCAACCACTCAGTGGATGTATCCGGTCACCGATGTCAACTTGCCTGATGCCTTCTACACCTTGGACAAACCGCAAGAGAGCTTGCTGTATCAGCCTGATGAAGTGATGGGCAATCGCCAGCAATGGGTGCGTGACTGGCAAACCGCGCTGGTTGAATAGCCAAGATGCTCAACCCTTCTCGAACCTGGCCGGGCAGTATTGCGGCCAGCTTGGTCGTGGCTTTGATTGGCAGCGCACTCTGGGCGTTATTCTCTCACAGCCACGATTTGTCACTTGCCTCCTTATGGCAAGATACCTACTTGCGTCATGTCACCTACTTTAGTTTTAAACAGGCCACGTTATCCGTTGTACTTAGCGTTGGGCTAGCAGTGCCAGTCGCTCATGCGCTGTCTCGCCGACAATTTCCAGCAAAGGCATGGCTGCTGAAGTTATTCGCCATGACCTTGGTGCTGCCGGTCTTGGTAGGAGTATTTGGACTGGTTGCTATCTATGGCCGTAGTGGCTGGATTGCACAAGCTTTCGCGCACTTCGATGCGGCTATGCCGTTTTCTATTTATGGCTTAAGTGGCATTTTACTCGCCCATGTGTTTTTTAATCTCCCTTTTTCCGCCCAATTAATGGTGCAAGCCTTAGAGGGGATCCCAGCCGATCAACGCCGTCTTGCTACCCAGCTAGGGCTCAAAGGCTGGCAACGTTTTAAGCACCTAGAATGGCCGTATCTACGCCAAAGTTTGCCTCATATCGTGGGGCTAGTATTTATGTTGTGCTTTACCAGCTTCGCGACTGTCATGGCACTGGGCGGCGGGCCGAAAGCGACGACCATCGAGCTGGCCATTTACCAAGCCATTCATTTTGATTTCGATTTACAAACGGGTGCTGTCCTCGCGCTGTGGCAAATGCTGCTATGCGGGGCCATCGCATTTACCGTGCAAACCTTGACGCGCCCGCTGCCGAGCACACCCAGTGAAGTGCTGCCGCTGCCTGCGTCTTTGGATAGCCGTGCGGCCAAGTGTTGGGATGGCCTTTGGATTGGCCTCGTTTTGCTACTGGTGTTACCGCCTCTCGGCGTGGTGATTGCACGCGGGCTGAACCCTAGCGCATTAGCGGTGCTCGGCGATAGCGCACTGTGGCAAGCGACTCTGCACTCGCTGTTCATTGCCACGGGCGCAACCACCTTTGCTTTTGTGTTAGCCGTGGCGGTGATCTTAGCCAGTCGGCACTGGCGCTTACATGGACGAAAAAAACAGGCGGACGGCATAGAAACGCTCGGTGCCATCATCCTGGTAGTGCCAAGTATCGTGCTCAGTACCGGGCTTTTTTTGCTGTTTCGCCAGTTTAGTAACGTATTCAGCTTAGCGCTGTGGCTGGTAATGACAGTGAACGCCCTGATGGCGCTGCCTTATCTTATCAAGGTCTTGAGTGCCCCCGCCTTCCAGCTCGCTCAGTCATACCATAACTTGTGCGCCACCTTAGGCGTCAGAGGCATCACGCGTTTACGTCTGATTGAGTGGGACTGTTTACGTGCACCTATTGCGCGCGGTGTCGCGGTGAGTTTTGTGTTATCCATGGGCGATCTCAGTGCCATCTCCTTATTTGGTAGTCAAAACTTTCAAACCCTGCCCCTGTATTTGTTTCGCTTAATGGGCAGTTACCAAATGGAAGCGGGCGCCGCCGCGGCGATGCTGTTACTGCTCACCAGCTTGGGGTGTTATGCCCTACTGACGCGCCTTATCCAATGGAGACACGCATGTTAACGATTTCCGATGTTCAGTATAGTTACCAACAAGATTGGATGACCTTTGATGCCCATATCGCCCCTGGAGAGATTGTGGCCGTGCTCGGGCCCAGCGGGGCAGGCAAAAGCACCTTACTATCACTGATTGCCGGGTTGATTGCCCCTGATAGTGGCGAGATTGCTATTGATGGTAAGCCAGTGACAACAACCCCCGCCCACCAGCGGCCACTGTCTATCTTGTTCCAAGAGCATAATGTCTTTACCCATTTGTCGGTGTTCGACAATATGGCGATTGGCTTATCACCATCACTGAAACTCACCGCTACCCAACGGGAAAACATTGAACAGGCAGCGCAATCGGTCGGCTTAAGCGACTATCTCTCTCGCCTGCCCGGCCAATTGTCAGGCGGGCAACGACAACGTATCGCACTGGGTAGAAGCATCGCACGCAACCAACCTTTATTGCTGCTCGATGAGCCCTTCTCCGCACTCGATCCCGCGCTAAAAAAAGACATGCTGATGCTAGTTAAGCGTACCGCCGAAGCGCAAGGCACTACCGTGGTGATGGTCACCCACCACCCTGAAGATGCTCAAGCCATTGCCTCTCAGTTTCTTTATCTCGATGAGGGAAAAGTATGTCTTCACCGTCCGGTTGAGGCGCTCAACCATCCACCCGCGATGATGCAAAGTTACATGGGCACCGCTGACGATTCGTTCCGGGTGGCATCCCCCTGATAGGCTTCTATACTAAGGAAAACACGGAAGAATCCAAGGAGGCGCCTTGTGGCCGCCAGCAGCATCCAGATCCTCGACTCGATTGTCGACTTTACCGCTAAAACGGAAGTCGATGCGATTACTAAAAGCTTGCTGACCTCAATTACCGAGCTTACCCCAGTGAGTGAAGTGGTGCTGCTTGATTACTGCGCCGATATGCAGCCTGCCTTCACGGTATTAGGCACCAATGACAACAGCGCTTTTCAGCAAGAGAACATCCATCAAATTGACGCGCTGCTTGCAGAATGCCTAGCGACACAAGCGGTGACTCAACACCATACCAATGATCATGTATTGATTGCTGTCCCCATTTATTACGAAAAAGAAGAAGGTGTGAACGGTGTTTTATGCGGCCGGGCCACAGATCTCAGCCAGGAACAACGTGCTCTAGTGGCAGGATTGACGCGTATTTACGAGAACTATCAGCAGATTATCATGGCCAGCGAGCGTGATAGTTTCACCAGCTTATTTAATCGCAAAGTCCTCTCTAAAAAGCTGGATCTTATTTGTGATCGCTTAGCACAAAGCGAGGCGACGTCCGACATTGACCCCGACAGCTCGCTCTCACCTTGGGTGTGTATTTTCGATGTTGATCACTTTAAGCAAATCAATGATAACTTTGGTCATGTATTTGGTGACGAGGTCATCTTGTTATTGGCTTCATTGATGCGCCAGACCTTCTCGTCACAAGACACCTTGTTCCGGTATGGCGGCGATGAATTTGTGGTGCTGTTTCAACCCTGCTCGCGGGCGATGGCAGAGCAAAAAGCCAACACCTTTATTGCTAATGTCAACGCTCGAGATTTTGGTGCCGCTCAGACCGTGACTATTTCCATGGGCGCGACACGGATTGAACGTGGACAACTCAGTACCAGCACCATCTTAGGCAATGCGGATCAAGCGCTCTATCACGCCAAACAAAACGGTCGTAACCAGGTCGCTTTTTATGATGACTTACTGCAATCTGGGGTGATAAAAACCTTTGTCGCCGAGGACGATGTTGAATTGTTTTAGCTCATGGAGAAAGGTGGCGGCCTGATGACCACCACCTGATACCCACTACAAATTTTCTTCGGCAAATTCAGCCAACCGACTACGCACCACGCCATTGAGGTATACGCACGCACTGCCTTCAAAGTTTTTAAACCGCTCGACAATGTAAGTCAGCCCTGATGTCACTGGGGTTAAATACGAAGAATCAATTTGCGCTAAGTTCCCCGAGCACACCAGCTTGGTACCTTCCCCACATCGGGTGATAATGGTTTTAAGCTGAGAGGCAGTCAGGTTTTGGCACTCATCCAAAATGACAAACGCGTTTTGAATCGAACGACCACGCATAAAGTTAATCGATTTAAACTGTAGATTGGCTTTCTCCATGATGTACCGCATCGAGCCATCAGTGCACTCGTCATGCATGTGCAACGCTTCTAGCGTGTCGGTGACGGCCCCAAGCCAAGGCAACATTTTCTCTTCTTCAGTGCCCGGTAAAAAGCCGATCGACTCGCCAATATCTGGTGTATTGCGGGTCACGATAATCTTGTCATACATCCCTTTTTCGACCACTTGTTCAAGGGCCGCTGCCATCGCCAGAATGGTTTTACCACAGCCCGCCGGACCGGTGAGGATCGCCAAGTCAATGCTCGGATCCAGCAACGCATCCATTGCCATGCCTTGGTAGATATTTTTCGGTTTTACATCCCACGCGGCGCGATGCATCAATCGCTCTCGGCTCAGATCTTTAATCACCGCTTTATCGCCATCAATGGCTTGCACTCGCGCAGCAAAATCGTCACTGTCATCCAACAGGTATTGATTAACAAACGGGGTATCGAGGAGCTCTGACGGCAACGTATGTAAGGTCTCTGTGCCATAGGCTTGACTATTGCACTCCCCCACTTTATCCCAAAAGCTACCTTCAAATTGGTGGAAACCCTTGGTCAACAATCGTACATCATCAATCAACTGGTCGGTGCGATAATCCTCCACATGCATCACCCCCGCCCCTTTAGCGCGCAGACGCATATTGATGTCTTTGGTCACCAACACCACTTTACGTGGCGAGCGTTTGGTTTGTAGATATAACACCGCATTGAGTATTCGGTTATCACCCGCTTTATCCGCGAAGGCATGGACCGTTTCTTTGATCTCAAAATCAGCGAGAATCGATACCGTGCCAGTAGCATCCCCTTTGCCAACGGCAATACCCTCGCCAATTTCGTCAGGAGTAGCCTCTTTAAAAATATCTTCCAAGGCGCGGATCGCCACACGCGCATCCCGTGAGACATCACGCTTGCTGTCTTTGATGCGGTCAAGTTCTTCGAGGACAGTCATGGGGATCACGACATCGTGTTCTTGGAAAGAGTAAATCGAGAAAGGCTCGTGGAGGAGAATATTAGTATCAAGTACAAACAGCTTCCGGTCGGCGTCGCCCATAGGCACCTCCTGTGTCGGCAGTTCACTGTCGGTGACAGCGCTTAAAATAAGCGTAGACCTGGCCGTTGGGATGCGCCCAACTTGTTTTACTGCGCCAGCTCACGCTTTTATCTTTGCCGCCCATTAATGACGTTTGTATGTCAGCGTGACCTTTGATGCGATTCGTTGAGTTTCATCGTGACCCTCCTCACAAGTTCGAGTACTATTGGCGGCCAATTTTTTCAGTGCCACACTGAATAGCAGAGTATTTAAACGACGCTGTATTGAATGGCGTCGCGTCTTTCGACAATCGAGTTAATTCAGAGGTTTTCCCCTATGTCATTTGCGCTTGGACAACGTTGGATCAGTGATACGGAACATGATCTTGGACTCGGCACTGTGGTGTCCGTTGATGGCCGTACCGTGACCCTAATGTTTCCTGCTAGTGATGAAACACGGCTGTATGCCAGCCATGATGCGCCCGTGACTCGGGTGATGTTCAATCCCGGCGATGAGGTGGAAAGTCACGAAGGCTGGACCATGACCGTCTCACGCGTTGAGGAAAACGATGGGGTATTAACCTATTACGGCCAGCGTTCCGACACAGGGGAAGATGAGGTCGCACTGCGTGAGATCTTACTCAGCCACCAAATTCGCTTTAACAAGCCGCAAGACAAACTGTTTGCAGGCCAACTCGATCGTATGGACCGTTTTGCCCTGCGTTATCGCGCCCTGACCAACCAATATCAGCAATTGCGCAGCCCGCTACGCGGCTTGACTGGTATGCGTGCTGGCCTGATCCCCCATCAGCTTTATATTGCCCATGAAGTCGGTCGTCGTCATGCACCACGCGTGCTGCTCGCCGACGAAGTGGGGTTGGGGAAAACCATTGAGGCAGGAATGATTATCCACCAGCAGGTGCTGGCTGGCCGTGCGGAACGTGTGCTGATTGTGGTACCCGAAACCCTGCAGCACCAGTGGCTGGTGGAGATGATGCGCCGCTTTAATCTGCATTTCTCCATTTTCGATGAAGAGCGCTGTGTCGAGGCTTTTGCCGACGCCCCCAACCCCTTTGATACCCAACAGTTGGTATTGTGCTCACTCGAGTTTCTGCGCAAAAACCGCCGCCGGGTGGAACAAGTCTGTGATACCCATTGGGATCTACTGGTGGTTGACGAAGCCCATCACTTGACTTGGACGCCGGAGGCACCGAGTCGAGAATATCAAATCGTTGAAAGCATTGCCGAACATACGCCGGGCGTGTTGCTGCTCACCGCCACGCCAGAGCAACTGGGCCAACAAAGCCATTTTGCTCGCTTGCGCCTGCTCGACCCCGACCGTTTCTATGATTACGACGTCTTTGTCGAAGAAGCWCAACAATACGCGCCYGTGGCTGARGCSGTKGAAGCGCTGCTGRRCGATACGCCACTGACCGACGCGGCACAAGCTGGGATACGTCAGCTATTGCAACACGAAGATCTGTCAGCACGTTTAGCCCAAGTGCACAGTGATAACGCAGAAGAGAACGCTCAGGCGCGCCAACAATTGATTGATGATCTTATGGACCGTCACGGCACCGGGCGTGTGTTATTTCGCAATACCCGAGCAGCAATCAGTGGCTTCCCCAGCCGCCACCTGCATATGCACCCACTCGCGCTACCCAGTCAATATCAAACTGCCATGCGAGTCGCTGGCATGATGGGTAGCACCGGCTCAAGCGAACAAAAGGCCGTGCAAAACCTATACCCAGAAGATATCTATCAACAGTTTGAAGGGGATAGCGCGAGCTGGTGGGGCTTTGATCCGCGTATTGACTGGCTGCTGGATTACTTAAAGGCCCATCGCAGCGAGAAGGTGCTGATTATTTGCTCGCGGGCGCAAACCGCACTGACTCTGGAGCAAGCACTGCGTGAGCGCGAAGGCATTCGCGGTACCGTATTCCATGAAGGCATGTCGATTGTCGAGCGTGACAAAGCCGCCGCTTACTTTGCCCAAGAAGAAGGGGGCGCTCAGGTCTTGATCTGCTCGGAAATTGGCTCTGAGGGGCGCAACTTCCAGTTTGCTCATCAGCTGGTAATGTTCGACTTACCGATGAATCCCGACTTACTCGAGCAGCGTATTGGCCGCCTTGACCGTATTGGCCAGACGCAAGATATTGCCATTCATGTCCCGTACCTTGAAGGCACCGCGCAAACCATTTTGGCGCGCTGGTATCACGAAGGCTTGGACGCGTTTGAAGATACTTGCCCCACGGGCCGAGCGGTGTTTGAACAATACGGCGAGACCCTCCTGGCCTTGTTGGCCGCCAACCAACAAGATGATGCGCTGACGACCCTTATTCACGACAGTGCCACCATGAACCAACGGCTAAAAGCGGAAATGGAGCAAGGCCGCGATAAACTGCTAGAAATGCACTCTCACGGTGGGGAAGCCGCCAACCAACTGGCAAACACTATTGCTGAGCAGGATGGTGATACCAACTTAGTCACCTTTACCTTGGGGCTGTTTGATACTATCGGTGTCAATCAAGATGACAAAGGAGAAAATGCCTTGGTGGTCAAACCGTCTGAACACATGATGGTGCCCAGCTACCCAGGGCTGCCTACCGATGGCTGTACCATCACCTTTGACCGCGATACCGCATTGAGTCGCGAAGATGTTCAGTTTGTGTCTTGGGAGCACCCCATTGTTCGCGGCGGCATTGATTTGCTGCTGAGCGAAAACATCGGCACTACCGCGGTATCACTGCTTAAAAACAAGTCACTGCCGGTCGGCACGCTGTTTGTCGAGCTTATCTACACCATTGACGCCCAAGCTCCGAAATCGAGCGGTATCCACCGCTTTTTACCGCAAACACCCGTGCGACTGTTGCTTGATGCCAATGGCAATGATCTGTCCGCCAACGTCGAGTTTGAAAGCTTCCATCGTCAACTGAGCCCTGTTAACCGTCACCTCGGCAGTAAAATGGTCAACTCAGTACAAAGCCAGATCCACAAACTGATTGAGAGCAGTGAGCCACTGGCAGAAAAAGCCCTCGGTGAGATCCAAACCCGGGCGCTCCAAGAAATGGAAACCGAGCTCCAACAAGCCTTAGCGCGTTTAGAGGCGCTGAAAACGGTCAATCCGAATATTCGTGATGATGAGCTAGACGCATTACGCGAGCAGATAAGCACCTTGTCGCACCATATTCAGCACGCACAAATTGAACTCGATGCGCTGCGCCTTGTTGTGGTTAGCCACCAATAAACCAAAGTGAGACGGGGCCCGGCGGCCCCGATAAACCCTATGGCAATGACTGAATACCATCCACCGACAGATCCTTGGTTAGACATCCTCTATCAAGATGCGGATCTGGTGGTGATCAACAAACCCAGTGGTCTGCTGGCCAACCCTGGTCGCAATCCCGAGCATTACGACAGCGCATGGTCGCGCGTGAAAGCCGCGTTTCCCTCCGCCGAGCTGGTTCACCGCTTAGACATGTCCACCTCAGGGGTGATGGCCTTTGCCGCCCATAAAGAAGCAGAGCGCAACCTTAAAGCGCAGTTTCGCGACCGCGTCCCTACCAAACTCTATTATGCGGAAGTGTGGGGACAACCCGACAGCCATGACGGCATCATTGACTTGCCGCTGATTTGTGACTGGCCCAACCGCCCGCGTCAGAAAGTGTGCTTTGAACATGGCAAGCCATCACAAACCCACTACCGTTGCTTGCAAGCCTCACCATCTACCTGCTTGATGGCCCTGTACCCGTTGACGGGACGCTCGCACCAACTGCGCGTGCATATGCAGTCTATAGGGCACAGCATTGTCGGCGATGAATTTTATGCCTGCCCGGATGCGCTCGCCTATACCCATCGACTGCACCTCCATGCTGCCGAACTCAGCCTGCTGCATCCGGCCACCGGTGAAACGCTCCATTTTCAGGCTCCCTGTGATTTTTACTCCACGATGCCCGACAACCGCTTGGCCAATGAGTATCAATTGGCCGTACCACTTGCGAGCACAACGACGGATTCACAGGCCAGCTAGCTGAAACCATTGCACAACATCGCGATATCTCGCACCCTAGAGCCATGGATTGAGACTCGGAGATCAACATGGCTCAGCACGACCCCGTCAATATCGTCTTTCTCGACCGCAACACTATCCCAGCGCATATTGTCCTGCCCACGCCCCAGCATCCACATCACTGGCAAGCCTACGGTGAAACGCAACCCAGCGATGTGATCGCGCGCTTACAAGACGCTGATGTCGCCATTACCAACAAAGTGGTGATCGATGAAACGGTGCTTACCGCCTGCCCGAAACTCAAACTGATTGCAGTGGCCGCAACAGGGGTAAACAATGTCGACTTGGCGGCCTGCCAAGCGCATGGTGTACAAGTATGCAATGTGCAAGGCTATGCCACTCAGTCGGTGCCTGAGCATGTCATTGCCATGATTTTTGCCCTCAAGCGCCAGCTCCTCGGCTATCACCAAGATGTCCAAAATGGCGAATGGCAAAAGCAAGGACAGTTCTGCTTTTTCACCCACCCTATTGGCAGTGTGGCCGGCAGTACATTGGGGATCATTGGAAAAGGTGCATTGGGCGAGGCCGTCGCACAACTTGCGCGCGCAGTAGGAATGAAGGTGGTTTTCGCCGAGCACCGTGGTGCACAGGCATGCCGACCTGGTTATCTGCCTTTCGAACACGTGCTATGCCAAGCAGATGTGCTCTCCTTACATTGCCCACTCACCGATAACACCCATCATCTTATCGACCAAGACACGCTGGCGTTGATGCCAGAGCATGCCATATTGATCAACACCGGACGTGGCGGCTTAGTCAACGAGACCGCGCTGCTACACGCGCTAGAAACGGGTCAAATTGGCGGTGCTGGATTGGATGTACTGAGTGAAGAGCCGGCACCTAACACTCACCCGCTGATCGCCGCATCATTGCCTAACCTGCTGGTCACCCCTCATATCGCATGGGGCGCAGATGAAGCGGTTAACCGTCTCGCCAACCAACTGGTGGATAACATTGATGGCTTTTTAAGCGGATCGCCGCAACATACACTGGTTGACTAACGCACAAGCCCGCTACATATCGCGGGCTTTTTTCACCACATCGTAGGCTTTTTGGATCTCTTGCGCCTTTTCTTTGGCAAGCTCCATCATTTCTGGCGGCAAGCCTTTTGCCATCAATTTATCGGGATGATGCTCATTCATCAGCTTACGGTAGGCTTTTTTCACCTCCTGAGAGGAAGCCGACGCATCAACACCCAGCACATCATAGGCATCATCAATCTCACTTTGCCGTGGTGGTGCGCCCGGCCCATCGGTTTGATGCTGCCAGCCGCCTTGATAACCTTGGCTAAAGCGAAACGCGGCTTCTTGCATCCGTAACCGTTGCTCCAGTTGCTGCGGCGAAAAACCCAGTTTCTCAGCAATCACATAGAGTAGTTCGCGCTCTTTAGGATGTAGCTCGCCGTCAGCAAACGCCGCTTGTATTTGCATTTCCAGAAAGACACGCGACAAATCACGCTGCCCTTGGCTCAAAGCACGAATGCCGTTGAGGGTTTCATCCAGCGGAAAATCACTGTCTTTCCCCTCACGGAATGCCTGCTGAGCCAACTGCCTGGCTTCACCTTGCAGCTGCATTCTGTCCATAAATAAGCTGGCGAGACGAATTTCATCCTGTGTCACCTGCCCTTTGGCTTTGGCGATATGTCCCATCACGGCAAAGGTACCGTGAAAAAAAACACGTTGTGCTTGTGGGCCTTGGGCACCAAAACCGCCGAAACGCGCGCGCTGTTTCGCTTTATCAAACTGATGACCCAAGAAAAGGCCAAGAAGAAAACCGATTGGGCCTCCCAACAATGTGCCGAGAATTGCACCAATTACCTTGCCATTTAGTCGCATGCCATGGTCTCATTGCTAGTTTCACACCCTGAACATTTACAGGTGATGCCGGGCGTAAATTGATTTATGATAATCGCATTTTGCAGCCAAAGCATACTGATGCGTTGCCTTCGTGTACACCACGCAATCAGATAAAACAGGAATGTCTTCTTCAATGTCACCGACTGCACGTAGCTTTTTAGCCACCATGATTAGCCTGGCGCTTTATGGCCCAGCCCTTGTTTTTGCTAATGCGGAATCATCCAACGAACCTTGTCCTGATAGCGAGGCGCGCTGTATTCCAGCAAGTGAGCAAACCCAAGATGTGAACAATGCGCCTATTCGCGTGGTGGCCGATCGCGCGGAAGCGCAAACCAATGAAAAAGCCATCTACAACGGTAATGTCGAGGTGACCCAAGGTCATCGTAAAATGACGGCAGATACCGCGACCTTGCGCGATCCAGAACGGATCGTCACCGCTCAAGGTGATGTGGTGTTCAATGACGGCCAGATGATGGTGACATCGGACTATTTACAAGCCAATTTAGAAAACGAAGACACCACACTCAATAATGCGCAGTACAAGATGCTGTGTACGCCAGGGCGAGGGGAAGCCAAGCGGGTATTTAAAAACGGTACCACCTTCTATGAGCTGGAAGATGGCACCTATACCACCTGTCCGGACGAAGACAAAAGCTGGCGCTTTTCTGCCTCGAAAATAGAAAAAGAAGACAGTAGCTTATTTGCTGACCTTTATCACCCTCGGTTTGAGGTGATGAATGTGCCGATCTTTTATCTGCCATACCTGCGGGTGCCCGTTGAAGATGGCCGGCTAACGGGCTTTTTATACCCATCAGTCTCTTGGAGTGATCGCGATGGTATCGAGATGGAAACGCCATTTTATTGGAACATCCATCCGCAACTTGACGCCACGATCACGCCCAAATACATGTCGGAACGGGGTGTGCAGCTCAATACTAAGGTGCGTTATTTAACCCCACTCGGCTCAGGCGCTTTGTACTCAGAATATCTGCCTGATGATCAGCGTAACCCAGATCTTGACGCACGCTGGGGCTTTAACTGGACGCACAGCGGCGTACAGGGTCACTGGCGCTACCAAGCCGATTACAGCAAGGTCAGTGACATCACCTACTTCCAAAACATTGACTCGGACGTGGGTAAACGGGAAGACAATACCTTGCTGCAAACCGGTGAAATCAGCTACCGCGGCTTAGATTGGAACAGCACCGTGCGCGTGAGAGATTTCCAACCGCTCACAGAAAATACCAGCGTGTATCGTTTGATGCCGCAAGTCGATTTTAACTACTACGCGCCGCAAGTGCTGCCATGGTTGGATATCAGCGTACCGGCACAATTTAGTGTGTTTGCTAACGACGACCCGAATAAACCCGAAGCAACGCGCACACATCTCGCCCCGACCTTGACCATGCCCTTCACACGCCCTTGGTTTAATGCCACGGCCGAAGCCAGCATGCTCTACACCCATTACGATCAGCGCTTTGACAATGCCATGCCAGATGCCGAGTCGACGGCGACCTTGAGTAAGTCGGTGGAGCGTAAAATCCCAACCGTGCGCTTGCATTCCGGCGTGGTTCTAGAGCGTAACTTTTGGGCGATGGGGGGGCACTTTAGCCAAACGATCGAACCTCAAGTGCAATACTTGTACATCAAAGACGTAGAGCAAGGGGATATTTATAACCCCGTCAACTTCAGTGGTGGTGGCTACGATACCGCACGCTTACAAACCGACTACTATGGTTTGTTCCGCGGCAATCAATTTAGCAGCATTGATTATGTTAACCCGGCTAACCAGCTGACTTACGGGGCGACCACTCGTTTTTACGACGGTGGCTATAAAGAGCGACTCAACCTGTCGTTCGGGCAAATTTATTACTTTGATCAGCCGTCAAACCAAGACGCAGAAACCTTTGACTATTCATCTTGGGCGCTCGAAGGGGAAGCGAATATTGATGACTACCTGTTTTTACGGGCATCAATGCAGTACGACAGCAACCTCAGTGAAATGCAATTTGGTAACGTGATTGCCGAGTATCGCCGCCAACAATTCTACGCGCAAACCAGTTATCGCTATGTGGCCCAAGAATACATTGAGTCTACCTTGCCTAACCGCGATATCAGCGCACTCACCGATGACGGCCTATCCCAAGCCGGTGTGGTCACAGGCTTCCCACTGTGGGGAGGCCTCAGTTTTAAAGGCCAATACTGGCGCGATCTGACTCAAGACGTGATGCTAGAAAATCAGTTTAGCCTGACCTATCGCTCGGATTGTTGGGTGGTCGGCCTGAGCTATAACGAGTACTTACTCTCGCGCTCGGATATTAATACAGACCCAGAATACGACAACAACGTGACCCTCTCGTTTAGCCTATTGGGACTGGGAGCTGACAGTGGCTTTAACTTCAGTACAGACTCGGGTAACGCCTTGGGTTATCGTAATCCTTTTGCCCTGAAGAACTAACCCGCCATATTGTGGTCTGGACTGTTGAACCTATGAAAAGAAGTGGACAAAGCATGAACAAATGGAGTCACGCCCTCATCACTGGCGTTTTAGTGTTGCTGACCCCT
The DNA here is from genome assembly GCF_001995695.1 of Salinivibrio sp. ML290. Classification (NCBI taxonomy): domain Bacteria; kingdom Pseudomonadati; phylum Pseudomonadota; class Gammaproteobacteria; order Vibrionales; family Vibrionaceae; genus Salinivibrio; species Salinivibrio sp. ML290. The sequence continues at coordinate 74,425 of NZ_MUEY01000004.1, forward strand.
TTAACACAAGCCGCGCCGAAAGCACTCGATCGCGTGATTGCGGTCGTCAATGACGGCGTGGTGTTAAAAAGTGATATGACGGCGATGCGTCGTACCGTTACCCTTAATGCCGCCAACAGCGATCGCGAATTGCCGCCGCAAGAGGTGCTTGAAGAGCAGATGCGTGAGCGGCTGATTATTGAGGAGCTACAGCTGCAAGAGGCTAAACGTTTAGGGATTCAGATAGACGACAGCCAATTGCAACAAGCAATTGAAAACATTGCTAAGGAGCAATCGGTTAGCGTACAAGCCCTGCGTGAAAAAATGGCTGAGCAAGGTGTCGCGTGGGCACAATACCGTGAACAAGTGCGTCGTGAGCTCACCATTTCCGAAGCACGTAATGCGCAAGTACGTCGCCGTATTAGTATTTTACCGCAAGAAGTCGAGACGCTCGCTAGCCAACTAAACGAGCAAAAAATGCAAAAAGTGAAATACAAACTTTCGCATATTCAGCTCAAGTTAGACGACGATGCTAGCAAGGCTGAGCGTGAAAGCGTGAAACAGCAAGCTCATCGCTTAGTCGATACTCTACGCCATGACGGGAATGTCGCTGAACTGGCGATGGAATATTCCAAAGGGCCCAAAGCGCTCGACGGCGGTGATTGGGGCTGGTTGCGACGAGAAGAAATGCCCACCATTTTCGCCGACCAAATCACCAATCAAGGTAAAGGGGCGATCATCGGCCCCTTTAGAAGCGGCGTTGGCTTCCATATTCTCAAAATTGACGATGTACAAGGGCTAGAAACGGTCGCGGTCACCGAAGTGAAAGCGCGTCATATCCTGATCAAACCATCGATCGTGCTGAGTGATAAAGGCGCGGAGAAAGAGCTCAACCAACTGACGAACCAAATCCGACGTGGTGAGCAAAGTTTTGCCGATCTCGCCAAGCAGTACAGCGATGATCCTGGCTCGGCAGTCAATGGGGGGGATCTAGGTTGGTCAACCACAGATGCCTATGTGCCTGCCTTCAAAGCCAAAGTCGATGCCCTGCCAGAAGGACAAGTCAGCGAGCCGTTTAAAACCGTACATGGCTGGCATATTGTCGAAGTCACCGATCGTCGTGAAGTGGATAAAACCGATGCGGCAGTGAAAAATCGCGCTTACCGCATGCTGTTCAATAGAAAATTCAACGAAGAAGCGCAGGCTTGGCTGCAAGAGCTACGCGCAGGGGCTTACGTCGAGGTGCTCACCGATGACAGCTGAGCGTATCGCGATTACGCCCGGAGAGCCTGCAGGCATCGGGCCTGATCTTGTCTTGGCCATGGCGCTTCATGCCTGGCCTCATCAGCTTGTCGCCGTCGCCAATAAGCAGATGCTGGCTGAGCGCGCCAAGCAGTTAGGGCTAGCCATCAGCTTACGCGACTACGATCCCCGCACTGAGCCGCAAGCACACAAGGCGGGCGAGCTCATTGTCGCAGAGACGCCGATTGGCGCGCCGGTGACGCCCGGGCAACTGGATGAGGCCAACGGCCGCTATGTACTTGATACCCTCACCCGCGCCGCGGAAGGAAACATGAGCGGCGAGTTTGCCGCGATTGTCACCGGTCCGGTTCATAAAGGGATCATCAACCGTGCTGGGGTCTCTTTTAGTGGCCACACCGAGTTTTTCGCCCAGCACGCCAATGTCAATCAAGTCGTGATGATGCTCGCCACTGAGGGGCTACGCGTCGCCTTGGTCACCACCCATATTCCATTGGCCTATGTCTCCAAGGCCATCACCCGTGAGCGCTTGCACGACGTTATCGGCATTTTGCATCAAGACTTACGCGAAAAGTTTGCCATCACACATCCTCGTATTTATGTGTGCGGCCTGAATCCGCATGCTGGTGAAGGGGGCTGTTTAGGAACAGAAGAAATCGACACCATTGAGCCGGCGCTGGATGATCTGCGCCAACAAGGGATGGATTTAGTCGGTCCTTTACCTGCAGACACGCTTTTCCAGGAAAAATACCTGCAAGATGCAGACGCCGTGCTGGCGATGTATCACGACCAGGGCTTACCTGTGTTAAAATTCAAAGGATTTGGCCGCTCAGTGAATATTACCCTGGGTCTGCCTTTTGTCAGAACATCAGTAGATCATGGTACTGCACTGGATTTAGCGGGTACCGGTACGGCGGATACAGGAAGCCTGCGGACGGCCATCTCCCACGCCATTGAATTAGTAGATAGCAAGCATGAGCGATAAAGTCCATCAAGGCCACCGTGCCAGAAAACGTTTCGGACAAAACTTCCTAAACGACCCATATGTCATCGATGGGATAGTGTCAGCCATTAATCCCCAATCCGGCGAGAATCTAGTTGAGATTGGTCCAGGCCTCGGCGCGCTCACCGAGCCCGTCACAGAGCAAGTTGATCACTTAAACGTGGTTGAGCTTGACCGTGATCTTGCCGCACGCCTACGCAGTCATCCATTTATGGGGCGCAAACTCACGGTCCATGAGGCCGATGCCATGGCGTTTGATTTTGCCGAGCTTGCCAAGCAAGGTCCACTGCGGATTTTTGGTAACCTGCCATACAATGTCTCTACACCGTTAATGTTCCATCTGTTCTCGTTTGCCGATCAAGTGCAAGATATGCACTTTATGTTGCAAAAAGAGGTGGTTAACCGTCTGGCTGCAGGCCCGGGCACCAAAGCATATGGGCGTCTCACTGTGATGGCACAATACTACTGCCAAGTCATCCCTGTATTGGAAGTGCCACCGAGTGCCTTTAAACCCGCACCGAAAGTGGACTCTGCCGTTGTCCGTCTGGTGCCACACAAAACCCTGCCACATCCAGTCACCAATTTGTCATGGTTGGAGCGCGTGTGTCGTGAAGGTTTTAATCAGCGTCGCAAAACCATACGTAACTGTTTTAAATCATTAGTCAGCACGGACACCTTGACCGAGCTCGGTATCGACCCCAGCTTACGTCCTGAGCACATGACTTTGGCGCAGTTCTCCCGCTTAGCTAACTGGTTGGACGCCAATCACTCATCATAAACAGGAGCCTTGATTTGCAAGCCACTGAACAATCGCAATTCGAGATTCACGTCGCGACCCAATACGTGGAAGACCAATCAGAGCCTGACAATGAGCGTTTTGTCTTCTCTTATACAGTCACCATTGAAAACCGCGGCGATGCCCCTGCGCAACTTATGCGCAGAAAATGGCTCATTACCGATGCCAATGGTAAAGAGCTAGAAATAGAAGGAGAAGGCGTTGTCGGCGAGCAACCCAAGATTGCCGCGGGGGAAAAATACACCTACACCAGTGGCACCATCATCGAGACCCCTGTGGGTGTGATGCAAGGTTTTTATACCATGCAAGGTCAAGACGATCAGTCATTTAAAGTCGACATCGCACCGTTTCGTCTCGCGCTGCCAAACATTCTCCACTAACCCCAGCAGGGAGGCATATGGCGACCTATCTTGTCGGGGATATCCATGGCTGTGAGCGCACATTAGATGCGCTTCTCACCCAAGTCGGGTTTTCCCCAGATAAAGACACTTTGTATTCAGTTGGGGATTTGGTCGCACGTGGGCCAGATTCCCTTGGCGTATTACGTTACTTTTATCAGCTCGGTGACGCAGCTCAGGTTGTCTTGGGTAACCATGACTTACATTTACTGGCCGTTGCCCATGGCATAAAACCGGTCAAAGCCAAAGACAACACCCAGCCCATTCTCGATGCGCCAGATAGGGAGCAACTCCTCGGCTGGTTGTCTCAGCAACCGCTTCTGATGGATGTCTCCGCGCCAGACGGTGGCTTTTTACTCACCCATGCCGGGGTTAGCCCGCAATGGGATAAAAAGACAGCGGTCGCCTGTGCACGCGAGGTAGAAGCGATATTGCGCAGTGATGATCAGCGCTGGTTGCTAGAAAACATGTATGCCGACAGCCCCGATCAGTGGGATCCAACACTCACCGGGCTTGACCGCTATCGCTATATCATCAATAGCTTTACCCGCATGCGTTTTTGTTTCCCAGATGGCCGCCTTGATATGCAATGCAAATTGCCGCCCAACCAGGCCGAAGACAGTGGTTTGTTACCTTGGTTTGAGGTGCCGGCGCGCCAGCCGCTTGATCAGTCGGTGGTGTTTGGCCATTGGGCGGCGTTAAATGGCACCATCCAGCCCAAGCTTTATGGGCTAGATACTGGGTGCGTATGGGGCGGTAAGCTCACGCTCCTTCGTTGGGAAGATAAAGCCTGCTTTACGTTAGCGGCAGAAAATAGCGCCACTTAGGCACGATCCCAGACAGTAAAAGTGACGGGGTAGGCGTTTTTTTCATCCACAGGATGGGCGCCGACCTCTGTTTTCACCCATCCTTCTCCCCACTGCGGGAAGCGGGTGTCGCCGTCGACGTCGAGATCGATAAAGGTCAGGTACAAACGGTCAGCACGGGGCAAAAACGCCTGATAAATGGTACCGCCACCAATCACCATGACCTCCTCATACTCGACCACGGTTTCAAGCGCTTGCTCTGGCGAGCTCACCACTGTGACGCCCTCTGGCTGAAAATCAGGGTCGCGGCTGATCACAATGTTCGGTCGTTTGGGCAGCGGACGACCAATCGACTCAAAGGTTTTACGCCCCATCACCACAGGGTGACCAAGGGTGGTGCGTTTAAACCACGCTAAATCCGCCGGCAAATGCCACGGCATTTGGTTATTCTTGCCAATCACTCGATCGTTTGCCATCGCAGCAACTAAACTGATGCGCATTCTAGGTGCCTTTTTCCTTAAATCACTGGTCGGCGACGATAAAACAATAACCCGGGCATCGCAAGACCAATGGCCAATGCCGAGAGAATAAAGCCGGCTGTGGTGAGGTTTTCGATAAGGCTCGCCCATAAAGCAGGGCTATAGCCTTGATTGTTGATGGTTACCAACGCAATCATCGCTTTAAACGCGTAAACGCCGGGGATCATCGGGATAATCGCTGCCACGGTAAACACCTTGGGATGCGCCAAAAAGCGCTGCGACCAGTACACACCTAAAAAGCCAATCGTGGTCGCCCCAGCCAGCGTGGCCCATTCAATCGCGACACCAGACTCCATCAGTAAAAAGCGTAAACCATGCCCCACGGCACCGCCATAAGCACAGTATTTGAGCGCCTTAACCGGTACATTGAACACTAATGCAAACCCCACCGCAGGGATCATGGCAAAAAACATATCTTCCAGTAAGGCGAGCAATAAACTCATAACCATCCCCACGCCCCCACGAGACTCATAGCACCGACAATGCCTAATGCTGTTGCCAAGGTGAGCAAGGATGCCATCGTCCAGCGTGCGATACCCATATCGACAAAGCCTTTGACCATGTCTGATACCGCATTTATCAACGGGTAGCCAGGTACCAACATTAAGACTGATGAGGCCATGATGAGGAAGGGTTCATTGCCCCAATGCATTATGGTCCCCACACTGGATATCAAGGTGGTGACCATGGCGGTGACCGCGAAGGTGAGAAGCGGATTAAATTGACGGTGAGCTATCAATTGGCGTACCCGCATACCGGTGGCAGAGGCGATAAACGTGAGTGCAAACACCACCGCATCACCGCCCGCTAAACGACTAAAGGCCGCACAAGAAAGCCCTATCATCCCCACCACCAGCCAAGGTGGGTAACGAAAGGGCTCAATCCGGCTCAAGCGTTTACGTACCGCCAAGGCGTCGAGGATCCCTTTCTCGGCCAAAATGACCGTGCGCTGGATATCGGTCACCACTTTCATATTAATCCCGCGATCGGGACAACGTCTGGCGGTGGTAATGCAGTGACCTTGACTGAGTGTGGTGACCACTAAGGAGCTCGCCGATAACGCCAGTTCAACGCTATCGAGCCCTAGCGCCCGCCCTAAACGGATGCTCACATCACTGACGAGTTTACTTTCCGCACCATGCTGTAATAGCCGCTGGCCGACTTCAATCACTAGACGCGATATGACCCGTTGCTCTGGTTCGGTTAACCGCTTTCCCACCTCAAAAATCCCTCTTCGTTGCGCTTATCTACTCGCAGTATTCACCACCGCGTCATCTCGGTCTTTGATGCAAATAAAGTTGTGCTCAGATTATCGCCACGTCGGAGATAAAAAAAGCCGCTACAACAGTAACGGCTTTATAAGATTAAGGCTTGTAGATGATCTCGACATCGTAGTCGTCTTCGTTCCAGTCGTCCCAATCATCGTCGTCATCACTTTGATTGAGCTGCTGTTCGTGGTGATCATCCCACTTAAACGCCACTGTCTCATCTTCCGGCTCAACTTCAGGTTTCGGCGCGGGTAGCGCTTCAATCGACGCCATCAGATCGTAAATAAGCGGTTGGACGTTCGCTTTATTAATCGCAGATATCGCATAGTATTTGTCATCCCACGCCAATGCCTCAAGCACGCGGTCAATCTGCGCCTGCGCCTCGTCTTCCGGCATCAAATCCACTTTATTAAACACCAACCAACGCGGTTTATCCGCCAGCTTTTCGCTGTATTGGTTCAGCTCATCAATAATGGTGAACGCGTTATCGACCGGATCGGTACCATCCACGGGCAGCAAGTCAATCATGTGCAATAAGACGCGGCAACGCTCTAGGTGCTTCAAGAAGCGGATGCCCAACCCAGCGCCGTCCGCCGCACCTTCAATCAGGCCTGGAATATCGGCCACCACAAAGCTCTTGTCAGCCGCTACACGGACCACCCCAAGGCTAGGTACCAAGGTGGTAAAAGGATAATCAGCCACTTTCGGTTTCGCCGCGGATACCGCACGAATAAAGGTGGATTTACCCGCATTCGGCAAGCCCAACATCCCCACATCAGCCAACAGCAACAACTCCAAACGCAGCTGACGAACTTCGCCTTTGGTTCCCATGGTTTTTTGTCGTGGGGCGCGGTTGATAGACGACTTAAATCGGGTATTGCCTAAGCCGTGAAACCCGCCTTTGGCCACCATTACCTGCATGCCATGCTCGGTTAAATCGGCAATCACTTCACCGGTATCTTCATCGATGGCGCGCGTGCCCACCGGAACATTCAGCACCAAGTCGTCGCCCCGTTTACCGGTACAGTTGCCACCGCGACCGTTTTCGCCACGAGCCGCAGAATGAAAGCGCTCAAACTGGTAATCGATCAGGGTATTCAGGTTTTCGTCGGCCAGCAGATAGACGTCACCACCATCGCCGCCATCACCGCCATCTGGGCCCCCTTTAGGGACATATTTTTCCCGCCGGAAGCTAACGGTGCCATTGCCCCCGTCTCCGGCATCGACGCGAATAATCGCTTCATCTACAAACTTCATGCTAACTTCTCCGCACCAATCGCTAAAACGCACGTTTATTGCAATTAGTTTTATCCCAGATTAGTGAATGGCGATCTTATCGATCTTAGGATCATTTTTCTGTTTTGACCGCTTTTCTGTGCTGCTCTGATCAGACGCTCACTGACCGGTGATCACCAGACACAATAAAAAGCCCCGCCAAAAGGCAGGGCTTCAAAAATTCGCTTGGCGTTGAAGCTTATTCAGCTTCGATAGTAACGAATTTACGGTTATGACGACCTTTGGTCTCAAATTTCACTTTGCCATCAGACAGAGCGAATAGAGTGTGGTCTTTACCGCAACCTACGTTATTGCCTGCGTGGAATTTAGTACCACGTTGACGAACGATGATGTTACCTGCTAGTACAGACTCACCACCGAAGCGTTTAACACCTAGGCGTTTACTTTCTGAATCGCGGCCGTTTTTAGTAGAACCGCCAGCTTTTTTGTGTGCCATCTCTTCTCTCTCCTACTCTTAAGCGCTGATGCCAGTGATTTTGACTTCAGTGAACCACTGACGGTGGCCCATGTGCTTGCGAGAATGTTTACGACGACGGAACTTAACGATATTCACTTTATCGCCGCGACCGTGAGTAACAACTTCTGCTGTTACTTTTGCACCGCTAACAAAAGGCGCGCCAACTTTAACGTCTTCGCCGTTTGCCACTAGCAATACTTTGTCAAGTTCTACACTTGCGCCAGTTTCAACGTCTAGCTTTTCCAAGCGAATAGTCTGGCCTTCGCTTACTCGGTGTTGCTTACCACCACTTTGGAAAACTGCGTACATGTTTTACTCCGCATTTCCGCACGGCCTGCTGCATTATTGAGCAACAAGGGGTGCGCATATAATTCATCAATAGGGCGCGAATTCTACGGCAGAAATTGATTTGAGGCAAGAGGGGAAAGCAAGAAAATTGGTGAAAAGGTGCTCAGCATTAATTCCCGCACATTTTCCCTGTGTGAGCGCTATCTCGTCGCCTGTCATCTGGTGTACTATGCCAAGCTAAATACCCGCTCTGGTGCCGATACTGACGAAGGTTTCACGCCATTCTGAACGTATTAACATGCAATATTTCGCCTCTTGCTGCTAGTGAGTTGTGATTTATTTCGTTAGCTCGGCAGGCAAGTAACTAGGACAACGCCCGGATATATTCATGGATTTCAAATCAATCCAAGCCTTAATTAGTGACGACATGGCGCAGGTCGATCAAAAGATCCTCGCCCAGCTAAACTCTGATGTCGCGCTAATCAATCAGCTCGGCTTTTACATCGTCAATAGCGGTGGTAAACGACTGCGCCCGATGCTCGCTGTATTAGCGGCGCGTGCGCTTGGTTATCACGGTGACAAACATACCACCGCCGCCGCGTTTATTGAGTTTATTCACACCGCCACCTTGCTCCATGATGACGTGGTCGATGAATCCGATTTGCGTCGCGGTAACGCAACGGCCAATGCCTTGTTTGGTAATGCGGCCAGTGTGTTAGTCGGTGACTACATTTATACCCRCTCGTTTCAAATGATGACCAGCCTGCGCTCGTTACGCATTCTGGATTTAATGAGTGAGGCTACCAATGTGATCGCTGAGGGGGAAGTGCTGCAATTGATGAATTGTAACGACCCTGATACCACAGAAACCAGTTACATGCAGGTGATCTACTCTAAAACGGCGCGCTTGTTTGAATCAGCCACCCAGATTGGCGCGATTCTTAACGAGGCGGACGCGGAGACGGAGAAAGCCCTTCAAGACTATGGCCGTTACCTCGGGACGGCGTTCCAGTTAATTGATGATGTGATTGACTACACCAGCGCTGACGATGAAATGGGTAAGCAAACGGGCGATGATCTCGCCGAAGGCAAACCGACATTGCCTTTGTTGCACGCCATGCAACATGGGTCTGAGGCAGAGTCGGCGATGATCCGTACCGCCATCGAAAAAGGCAATGGCCGCGATAAACTCGAGGCGATTCTGGCCTGTATGGACGCCTGCGGCTCTCTCGCCTATACGCGAAAACGTGCCGAGCAGGAATCAGAAAAAGCGATCCGTGCGCTCGATACGCTGCCAGATACCCCGTATAAACACGCCTTAGTGGCGTTGGCGCATTTAGCAGTTGACCGCAACACCTAGCTCAATATAAGCCCCTAGCCAAAATAAAAAGCGGCGCTGTTGCGCCGCTTCTCTCACCAAAAATGTCGAATTGCCCGCTATTTTGCCGCGAACTCTTCGCCCATTTTAATATCTTTGCGCAACGTTTCTAGCATCTTGTCCATCGCTTGTTGCTCATAGGCACTGATCTCACCGATGCTTAGGATCTCGTCGACCCCTTCTTTGCCTAGACGTACGGGTTGAGCAAAGAAACGGGCATGCTCGCCACTGCCTTCAACGTACGCGCATTCCACCACGTTTTGTTCGCCTTGCAGGGCACGGACCAGCGATAGACCAAAACGGCATGCAGCCTGACCCATCGACAAGGTCGCAGAACCACCACCGGCTTTGGCTTCCACCACTTCGGTGCCAGCGTTTTGAATGCGTGGGGTCAAGGCTTCAACCTCTTCTTGGCTAAACGTCACCCCTTTTACTTGCGACAATAGCGGCAGAATGGTCACGCCCGAGTGGCCACCGATAACAGGAATAGACACTTCACGTGGATCCATGCCTTTCAGCTCACCGATAAAGGCTTCAGAGCGGATCACATCCAGCGTGGTCACGCCAAACAGTTTGTTTTTGTCATACACGCCCTTGGCTTTCAGTACATCCGCGGCAATCGCCACCGTGGTGTTCACTGGGTTAGTGATAATGCCTACGCAGGCTTTTGGACAGACATCGGCGATTTTTTCCGCCAATGACTTAACAATCCCGGCATTTACATTGAACAAGTCAGAGCGATCCATACCCGGCTTACGGGCCACCCCCGCAGAGATTAATACCACATCAGCCCCATCAAGTGCTGGCGTTGGGTCTTCGCCGCTGTAGCCTTTGATGGTGACCGGCGTGGGGATATGACTGAGGTCAACCGCCACACCTGGCGTAACAGGAGCGATATCATACAAGGCCAGGTCGGAACCGGCTGGTAAATTGTTTTTTAGCAGTAGGGCTAGAGCCTGACCAATGCCTCCCGCGGCGCCAATCACAGCAACTTTCATGTCGTTCTCCTTTCGATATTTCTTATAGTCCGGATCCGGTCCGGCTTCTGTTCGGGCACAAATCGCCCATCAATGGTGCGAACTGTTGCTTCATCATATGCCCGCCCCTACCCCCACTCAAGCCTCAGGCGGTGATGATCAGCCTAAGCTCTCATTTTTTCGCTCTCCCTTTCCCCCCACCCTTTCGTTGTCGCGGGGTGTCTGGTCAGCAACAGTGATATTGTCGCCATTTTACACCCTCAGTGATTGCCCCTCGTTGCATGTATATGCAAAATAGCCACTCGTTTGTCATTGCGAGTCTGCCGTCATGCGTAACTCAGAAAAACAAGACCAATTGGTTCGAGCGTTTAAAGCGATCCTCAAAGAAGAAAAGTTCAGTTCTCAGGGTGAGATTGTCGAAGCCCTACGTGCTCAAGGATTTGAGGGCATCAACCAGTCGAAGGTATCACGCATGTTGACCAAGTTCGGCGCTGTGCGTACCCGCAACGCCAAAATGGAAATGGTCTATTGCTTACCGATTGAACTCGGTGTCCCAACCACTGGCAGCGCCTTGCGCGAGCTGGTGATGGAAATTGACTATAATGAGGCTGTGGTGGTGATCCATACGGGGCCAGGGGCGGCGCAACTCATCGCTCGCCTACTTGACTCTCTGGGCAAGGCTGAAGGTATCCTAGGAGCAGTGGCTGGAGACGACACCATCTTTATCACACCCACCCGCGGTACCAGCACAGAAGCCTTATTTGAGGCCGTGTGTGATCTCTTTGAATATCATTATTGATTCCTTTATCAGGCAGCGTGAAGCCGCTGCCTACCTGCCCTGTCTTACTTTTGAGTCGCCACAACGAAAGCAAAAGCGATAACATCGTTTTAATTTTTTGATACCCCTCTGTTACTATCTGCTTTTAGCTGCCACACACTGTTCACGCTTTCGTTAAACGTCAATTATACTGCGAACGTAGCAGTGGGCTGCAGACAGGCGAGTCGCTCATGGAGAGTGACGCAGCCGGGTATGCATTTCTCGGGACACTGTAGCCGCATCAGCGGTGCATATGATAATAAGGACAAACTGCATGACGAAGACACATCAATCGTCTCCTGATGTGCAAGACATGGTGGCGCAAGCAGACACAGGCGCACGATCACCGCATGGACTATCAGGACGTATTCTTTGGCTGGTACCACTTTGCTGGTCCCTTTTTCAGCTTTGGTATGCGTCACCGCTACCTTTTGCGCTCGACTTTGGCGTACTCAATAATACCGAAGCACGTTCGCTCCATTTAGCGTTCGCAATGTTTTTGGCTTATACCGCTTATCCCGCGCGTAAAACCTCACCCCGTGATCGCGTTCCCTTGCTCGATTGGGTTTTTGCACTCGTAGGCAGTTTAGCCGCAGGTTATCTCTTCCTTTTTTACAATCAGCTTGCTGATCGCGCTGGTGCTTACACCTCGTTTGATATCACGGTTGCCGCCATCGGCATGATTCTGATGTTGGAAGCAACACGCCGCGCCCTTGGCCCCCCATTGATGGTGGTGGCTGGTGTCTTCTTACTCTATACCTTTGCCGGCCCCTACATGCCGGACGTCATCGCTCACAAAGGGGCAAGCTTGAACAAAGCCATGTCACACTTGTGGCTGACGACTGAAGGCGTCTTTGGCGTAGCACTGGGGGTGTCCACCTCTTTCGTCTTTCTGTTTGTGCTCTTCGGCGCACTCCTCGACCGTGCCGGCGCCGGTGGCTATTTTATTAAAGTGGCCTTCTCACTATTAGGCCATATGCGCGGCGGTCCTGCGAAAGCCGCGGTCGTGGCCTCTGGCCTCTCAGGCTTGGTCTCGGGCTCATCGATTGCCAACGTCGTCACCACCGGGACTTTCACCATTCCACTGATGAAACGCGTGGGTTTCCCGAGCCATAAAGCCGGGGCGGTGGAAGTTGCCGCGTCGACCAATGGCCAGCTGACTCCGCCGATTATGGGCGCTGCCGCATTCTTGATGGTGGAATACGTGGGGATTTCCTACGTCGAGGTGATTAAAGCCGCGCTACTTCCTGCACTGATCTCTTATATTGCGCTGATTTACATCGTGCACCTAGAGGCCTGTAAAGCCGGTATGGAAGGCTTACCACGCCGCCATACCAGCACGGTATTGCAAAAACTGTTCTCATTCATGACGGTATTTGTCGGCTTGCTGGTGCTCAGCGCTGCGGTTTACTACGGCATTGGTTGGACCAAGGATGTATTTGGCGCCATGGCAACCGTAGTCATCGGTACCCTCACCTTGGTGGCTTATGTACTTTTAGTACGCTACTCCGCCCAGTATAAATCGCAAGCAGCGGAAGACCCCGCGGCGGCCGATTTGTCCGAAGTGCCAGAGCCGGGCCCCACCGTGCGTTCAGGCTTGTACTACCTGCTGCCAATCGGCGTATTGGTATGGTGCTTGACCGTCGAGCGCTTCTCGCCAGGCCTGTCTGCGTTTTGGGCGACTGTGTTTATGATTTTTATCATTCTCACCCAGCGCCCGCTGATTGCCTACTTCAACCAGCGTACCAACTTTAAAGAAGAGATCCGTGACGGGGTGACAGACTTAGCCGAGGCCTTTGTTACTGGTGCGCGCAACATGATCGGTATCGGTGTCGCCACCGCAGCGGCCGGGATCGTGGTGGGTACGGTGACACTCACCGGTATCGGCTTGGTAATGACAGACTTCGTCGAGTTCATCTCCGGCGGTAACATCTTCCTGATGCTGCTGTTCACCGCGGTCATCAGCTTGCTATTAGGGATGGGGCTGCCGACTACCGCCAACTATATCGTGGTCTCCACCCTGATGGCGCCGGTCATTGTTACCTTAGGTGCACAACAAGGGCTGATCATTCCACTGATCGCGGTGCACTTATTTGTGTTCTACTTTGGTATCCTTGCCGATGACACGCCCCCGGTGGGGCTGGCTGCCTTTGCGGCGGCAGCGATCGCTAAATCCGACCCCATCCGCACCGGTGTGCAAGGTTTCACCTACGATATTCGCACCGCCATCCTGCCATTTATGTTTATCTTCAACACTCAGTTGTTGTTGCTCGATCTCGATGGCCCCTTCCACCTGATTTTGACCATTGTGTCGGCGACAATAGCCATGCTGGCTTTCTCTGCCGCGACACAAGGTTGGTGGATGACCAAGAACAAATGGTGGGAAACCGCGCTGCTGTTGTTAATCACCTTCTCCCTCTTCCGCCCAGGGTTTTGGTGGGACGAAGTGTATCCACCGACCACCAGCTTCCCAGGCACAGAGATCACCCGTGTAGCGGAGCAGCTACCAGAAGGAAAGCCGCTGCAGCTTGAAGTGGAAGGGGAAAACTTCTTTGGTGAGCAAGTCTCCAAACACGTGGTTCTGCCCGTGGATCATAGCCTTGAAAGCGGTGAAGCCCGCATTAACGACACAGGCTTAATGCTTCGTGAGGAAGATGACAAGTTGTTGGTGGATATGATCCAGTTTGGCAGTGACGCTGACAAAGCGGGCATCGATTTTGACTGGCAAATCAAAACGGTGACGGTTGATAATGTCCGTCCATGGAAAGAGTGGGTGTTTGTCCCCACCCTCTTGCTATTGGCATTGTTGGGGTGGAATCAACGCCGTCGTATTCGCCAAGCCTAATAACAGGGGGACGTGTGTAACACGTGCCCCTTTCTTTTATAAGCGCAAAGGATATCGCTATGTATAAACATATCTTGGTTCCCGTTGATTTGAACGACGAAAGCTTTGCAGATACCGCAGTGGATCACGCCGTTTGGCTCGCCAGCCAGTCAGGGGCCAAAATACACCTGCTCACTGTACTGCCCGGCATTCACAATTCGATGGTCGCCTCTTACTTCCCTGAAGAAGCTGCCAATAAAATGAAACGCGACATGAAGCGCAACTTACAAGGGTTTGCGGATAAATACGTCCCCAAAAGCGTGGCCTGTCAGGTCTCTGTTGAAGAAGGCAAGCCCTACAAGGGGATCATTAAAACGGCAGAGCGCATCGGCTGCGATCTGATTGTGATGCCAAGCCATAAGCGCTCACGCGTCAATAAAATGATGCTGGGCTCAGTCGCCGCCAAAGTGCTCGAGGGTGCGAGTGTCCATGTGATGGTGTTAAAACCTTAACCATACGGTTCAGGCACGCATCGGCGTGCCTGAACATTTATTACCGCTGGCGTTGATCATAGCCCCAGCGCGGCACCAAGGTTTGTTCTGCCCCCAAGTGGTCCAAAATGCGCGCCACCATAAAGTCCACTAAGTCGTCAATTGACTGAGGCTGATGATAAAAGCCTGGCGCGGCGGGCATAATCGTTACCCCCATCTGCGACAGCTTGTGCATATTCTCTAGGTGCAAGGTCGAAAACGGTGTTTCGCGCACCACCAATAGCAACTGTCCGCGCTCTTTAAGCACCACGTCGGCAGCTCTCTCAATCAGGTTATCGGACAACCCATGCGCAATGGACGATAGCGAGCCTGCCGAGCAGGGACACACCACCATTTGCTTCGGCGCCGCAGACCCAGACGCAACAGGCGAAAACCAATCCTCTTTGCCACACACCACCAGCTTATCGGTGTGGCATTGTAAGTGTTCCACTAACACCTTTTTCGCCGCATCCGGCCCGGCGGGCAACTTCAGCCCATGCTCGGTCGCCAACACCACACGTGCGGCCGACGAAATCAATAAGAAAACCTGATAGTCTTGCGCAAGCAGGCACTCGAGCAAACGTAGGCCGTAGGGCGCACCGGATGCGCCTGTCCACGCCAAGGTTATTCGTTTATCCGCCATAAACCGCCTCCTTACTCGCCAGTGCTGTTAGCAGCTTGTCATGAATGCCGCCAAATCCACCGTTGCTCATCACCAGCACGGTATCGCCTGCTTGGGCTTGCTCGCAAAGCGCAGCGACAAGGGCTTCAATATCGGCATGGATGTGCGTCGGCTGGGTGCAACTGTCCGCCACCGCGTCGAGCGACCAATCCAGCCCTTGCGGTTGGTACAAGAACACCGCGTCCGCACGGGCTAATGACGTTGCCAAGGTGTCTTTATGCACCCCTTGCTTCATGGTATTGGAGCGTGGTTCTAACACCGCCAAAATACGGCCACTGCCTACTTTCGCGCGCACCCCTTCAAGGGTTAATCGAATCGCCGTTGGGTGATGGGCAAAATCGTCATATACAGTGACGCCGGCTTGCTCACCGCGCCACTCAAGCCGACGCTTGGTATTGATAAATCGTTCGAGCGATTGACAAGCAAGGTCCGGGGTTACCCCC
Organism: Salinivibrio sp. ML290; assembly: GCF_001995695.1. Taxonomy (NCBI): domain Bacteria; kingdom Pseudomonadati; phylum Pseudomonadota; class Gammaproteobacteria; order Vibrionales; family Vibrionaceae; genus Salinivibrio; species Salinivibrio sp. ML290. The sequence goes on from NZ_MUEY01000004.1 coordinate 90,166, forward strand.
ACATGGCGGGCCGCTGCTATCGCCATCAAGGCGTTACGCACATTGTGGTCACCGACCAAATCCCAGCTCACCGTCCCCACGAGATCACCGGCAAAGTACACATCAAACTGGCTACCAGCCGGGGCTTTTTTCACACTCTGCCACTGACCATCCGGGCCCGCATAAACACACTCGCTCCAGCATCCCATGGCGAGGGTATCCGTGACATTGGCATCGTCTGACGGAGCGATAATCTGCCCAATCCCTGGCACGGTGCGAATCACATGGTGGAATTGCTTCTGGATCGCCGCCAGATCATCAAAAATATCAGCATGATCGAACTCAAGATTGTTGATCACCAAAGTTTTCGGTTGGTAATGAATAAACTTAGAGCGCTTATCGAAAAACGCACTGTCATATTCATCGGCTTCCACCACGAAAAACGGGCTCTCTCCTAATCGCGCCGACGCGTTAAAGTTACTCGCCACCCCACCAATCAAAAAGCCAGGTTGATAACCACAGTCTTCTAAAATCCACGCCAGCATACTCGCGGTGGTGGTTTTTCCGTGAGTGCCAGATACCGCCAGCACCCAGCGGTCTTGCAGTAAAAAGTCGTGCAGCCATTGCGGGCCAGAGGTATAAGGCAACCCTTGATTGAGGACCGCCTCAACACAAGGGTTGCCTCGACTCATGGCATTGCCAATAACCACTAAGTCAGGTGCAGGCGATAGTTGGGCAGGGTCATAGCCTTCGATAATATCGATTCCCTGAGACTCCAGTAGTGTGCTCATCGGTGGGTAAACATGGCTATCAGAGCCCGTCACCGTGTGCCCAAGTTGTTTTGCCAGCATGGCTGCGCCGCCCATAAAAGTCCCGCAGATGCCTAAAATATGAATATGCATAGCCTTCACTGTATTGTTGATTACCTGCCGTTTGGCGCAGGCGTTTATTATGCCTCGGATTAACGCTTGGGTCTTATCGCTTGCGCGCATCTGACATGGTTTTTATGTCGCGATCACACTTCCCTCGCCTGATTCATTTCTTCAGTACGATTAAAAAGTCACGAAAGCTAGAATAGCGGCGATTCCAAGAGGCAGCCCACTGCCCATGTATCCGATTGCACAAGAAAGACAGTTCATCATCATTAAGGATTGAGAATGCCCGACATTAAGACCCTCGGCGAGTACATTGTTGAGAAGCAACACGCGTTTCCGCATGCTAGCGGCGATTTATCTTCTCTTCTCGCCTCGATTCGTCTGGCCGCCAAAATTGTTAACCGTGAAATCAACAAAGCCGGCTTAGTCGACATTGCCGGCGCGATTGGGACGGAAAACGCACAAGGCGAAGAGCAGCAAAAACTCGACGTCTATGCCAACGAAAAATTTAAAGCCGCGATGGAAGCGCGCGACCAAGTGTGTGGCGTGGCCAGCGAAGAAGAAGATGACGCGGTTATTTTTAGTAAACAGCTTAACCGTAATGCCAAATATGTGGTGTTGATTGACCCACTTGATGGCTCCTCTAACATTGATGTTAACGTCTCTGTTGGCACCATTTTCTCCATTTACCACCGCGTCTCGCCTGTGGGGACACCGCCCACCGAAGAAGATTTTCTCCAGCCCGGTCACCGCCAAGTCGCCGCCGGCTATATCATTTACGGCTCATCGACCATGTTGGTTTACACCACCGGTGATGGTGTGCATGGTTTCACTTATGACCCGTCCCTCGGCCTGTTTTGCCTGTCTCACGAAAACATGACCATTCCTAAAGACGGCAATATCTACTCGATTAACGAWGGGAACTACATCAAGTTCCCGCAAGGCGTCAAAAAATATATCAAATACTGTCAAGAAAACGTCCCACAAGAGAAACGTCCTTACACGTCGCGTTATATTGGCTCCTTGGTCGCTGACTTTCACCGTAACCTGCTAAAGGGCGGCATTTACCTCTACCCCAGCACGCTCGCCTACCCCAATGGCAAACTGCGCTTGCTGTATGAGTGCAACCCGATGGCGTTTATTATCGAGCAAGCCGGCGGCAAAGCAACCGATGGCACCCAGCGAATCATGGACATCGCTCCGAATGAGCTCCATCAGCGCGTCCCATTCTTTGTTGGCTCGAGCAATATGGTCGATAAAGTCGAGGAGTATCTCGACGCTTATCCGGATCATGACGACGAATAAGCGCAAAATAGACGCCTAACGACAGTCTTCCATGATAAAGAGGCGGCCGACACGGTCGCCTCTGTTATTTTCACGCTTGGCGGTTATAATTGGCACACACTTTTTCATTAAACAAAAGGACATCCCATGAGCCTGAACCAGGTCCCTGCGGGCAAAGAGCTGCCTGAAGATATTTATGTGGTGATTGAGATCCCAGCTAACGCCGATCCTATCAAGTATGAAGTCGATAAAGACAGCGGCGCCGTTTTCGTTGACCGTTTCATGGCAACGCCTATGTTCTACCCATGTAACTATGGCTATGTGAACCACACCTTGTCGTTGGACGGTGACCCTGTCGACGTGCTGGTACCCACTCCCTTCCCATTGGTACCAGGCTCAGTGATCCGCTGCCGCCCTGTTGGCGTGCTGAAAATGACCGACGAGTCGGGTGAAGATGCGAAAGTGATCGCCGTACCGCACAGCAAGCTAACCAAAGAGTACGATCACGTGAAAGACGTGAACGACCTACCTGAGCTGCTAAAAGCCCAAATCACGCACTTCTTCGAGCGCTATAAAGAGCTAGAAGCAGGCAAGTGGGTGAAAGTGGATGGCTGGGAAGATGCCCAGGCGGCAAAAGACGAAATCCTGTCATCATTTGAGCGCGCAAAGCAGTAATCCTCCGCGTCAATGACACATAAGCCCGCGAGCCTTCGCGGGCTTTTTTCTATTTGATCTCAAACTGATAGAGCAAATCCACCGCTTGATCCACCCCAGAGACCGCTTCGAGATAAAGGTCTTGCATCAATCGGTAGCGCACCGTAAACACCCCTATCGCATCGAAGATCCCCACACCGTATTTCACCTCTAGATCGGGCAGGATATAACCCGATACTTCTACTTTCTGCTCATCACCCGCGCCAGCGGTATCAAGAGTGAGATCTTCCACACCGAACGCTTGACCGATTTCGCCCACTAGCTTGCCACTTTGCGCTAAGCCTAAGCCAATCAGCATCGAGGTCATATTGGCATCACCGGCGCCGGCATCAAGCGCGCGGCCACGTAACAAATAAGACAGGGCGTTTGCCTGCGAGCCTGCCGGATCCATAAATACATCAGCAACCGGGTCATCGGCGGGCCCCGTTAAACGGATCCCTGCTGTGACATCCCCTTCGATGCGTTCAGGATTTCGAATCGCTTCCACCTGCAAATACGGCTGATCAGCGGGGCCATTGAATAAGATCTCGCCCTTTTTAATCAGCAAGTCTTGACCAAAGGAGCGGTAAGTACCATCAAGCAAGCTCACATTCCCCACAATCAAGGCGCCTTGCTGATTGTTTTTAATATTAAGCTCACCTGCCAAACGCGATTTCAGTCCGAACGCCGCTAATTGCACATCTTGCCCCAGCTCCAGTCGCACATCAGTCTGTAAATTAAAGGGCACAGATTCACTTTGCTCAATATCCTCTGGCACATAGTTCTCTTTCAGCAGGACCGTATCATCCGAGACCGTGATCGCAGACTCGGGCAGATTCTCGACTTCAATCCGCCCCCAAGGCACACGAATATCGCCCCGAATAGTCATATCATGCGGCGTTGCCGATACCGTGAGGTCAGGTGCCACATCCAGCCGCACCATGGGCGGCACGTTGACGCGTAAGGTATCCCCCGCCACGTTTAAGCCAAAGCGCCAGTCGTCCATGCTGGGCCATTGCCCATCGCCGTTAAGTGCCAGCACACCATCCGGCGTCACCAGCTCGCCTTCTACCTTGCCTTGCTTACCATCCACCGTGAGTGCTAACCGCCCATCGTTCACATCGACAGGTGAAGCCAAGCCTTTGACTCGTAACGCGTCAATCGTCAGCCCGCCGTACACATTCGGCAAGGTCAGCGGCCCCTCCATCCGCAAGTTAGCGTTCACTTCACCATTAATATCTGCTTGCTGATCGCTACCCAGCAAAGGTTCGAGTGTCGCGAGTTGAACGTCATTGACCGTCACCTCCCCCAATAAGGCGCGACTTGGCGCCAACAGATCGGTCAAGGTAAAGGCCGAGGCTAGGGTGCCTCCTTCGGACAATGTCAGCGCCATCGCGCCTTGCAATTTATCCTGATGCCAACGCGCATTGAGATTGGCATGCTGCCAGCCAATCACCAGTGGTGTGTCGGCCTGCTGGCGCACATCACCATCCGCGATATCAATCGAGGCTTGCACATCCGGCGAGGCGTCAGGCTGCCAGCGTGCATGAATCGCGGCATTGGCACGTGTATCAAGTTGCCATTCCGGCGGTAAGAAGGCAGCGATTTGCGCGGCTTCAAAGCCTTCAATCTTGGCAACCACCTCCCCTTGCGCGCCGATTGTCGCCGGTTGCGATAAGCACAAAGAGGTCGCTTGCCACTGCCAACAATGCTCGCCAACCTCAGTTTGCATATCGGCGAAACCGAGCGTAATCGGTGCTGCACTTTGCTGCACGATGTCGCCAAGATCTTCCACGCTCACCGATGTATCGAGTAATTTTCCTTGCCAGCCGGTGTCTCGCGACAATGCACCTTCAATGCGCAGCGCGCCAGAAGCTGGAGCACCTTGCCAGCGCAAATCCAGCTGATGGGCGGCTTCATCACCGCGCACGGTTAAATCGAGGTTATCTAAACGCGCGGTTTGATAGCGCCCGCCCAATACCGATACCGTCAGATCACCACCCAAGCGGTCTTTCACGGCAAGATTGCCGTCTACCGTCAGCTGGTTAATGCGCACATCTTGCCAACGCAGCTGCTTAGCATGGAGTGCCAACTTTGCGGTTGGCTGCGCAAACGGCCCGCTCAGTCGTGCATCTCCGCGGATCACACCAGTGAGCATGGGCAAGGATTGCGACAAATCGGCAATATCGACCGAGAGCCCCATTTGCCACTCATCACGCACTTGCCCTTGCGCCGTTACTTGGTTGGGGCCGTGTGACAGCGTCAACCCCGGTGTCGACACGCTCGGCTGACCATCGCCATCACGATCATGCGCATTGAGCGCGCCCGCGACCGCTAGCGGCAGTTTTTGCAACTCGCCATGCACCACCAACGTGGGCACTGACACATCCCAGCCGCCTTGGGCGGTTAAGCGGCCACGGTGGCTGATTGCACCGGTTAAATCTCCCGTCACCTCTGGCCATTGCTGCTGAGGTTGAATGTTGGCAAAGCCTAACTCAGCTTGCCAAAAAGGCACGCTGGACCAATCCACGCTGGCACGGCCAGCCACCTTGCCATCGAGCGTGTTGGCCTCCAGCTGCGAGAGGGTCAGCGCCGTCAGGCTGCCTTGGCCGGTTAAATTCAGCTGGGTGGTCGGAACCTCAGGGCCCTCGATGCCGGTTTGTAAACCGAGCTGATAGTTGGACAAATCCCCATCGGCGTGAAATTGTAGCTCGCGTAATGCCGCGATCGCTTCCCCCGTAAGCGGCCACGTCAATGCCTCGCTATCCAATTGCATCGCAAAAGGTAAGTTCGCCGCCAGCAGGTTTGCCTCTCCTTCCAGCGTCGCTGTCACCGGACCGCGCGCATTCGCGCTTAGCTCAAGCGCGGCCAGGCTTCCTGAAGCCGACAGTGATAAGGCTTGGCCTTGAAGGGGGGCGAGATGAGTGGTCAACTGGGTTTGCAAGGTCAGTGGGTACTCACCTTCGAGTGTAATATCACCCGCAAGGCTTGCCGTGCCTTGGGGGGCGGTCACCGAGAAGCTATCAATGGTTACCGCACTGCCTCGAACGCTGCCCGCCAAGGATAACGCTGAGAGGGTTTGTACTGTGCCCGCTTCAATCCGCGTATCTTGCAGACGAAGCTGCTCCACTTCGATAGCCAGCGGCAGCGCCACCGTGGGTAACTCCAAGCCCGGGTAGTGCCATGGTGTGCTTGCCACCGCGCTATCCGGTTTGCCGACCGCTTGGTCGGTATTTTGTTGAGGCTCGGTGTTGCTCGGCAGACTCACCACCAACTGCTGCCAATCGGCCGGCGATACAGTTAACGTATCACCCACAAAATGCACGCCACCTTGCAGTTGGTGCCAACTCACCGACTGTCCAGCGACCTGAATCGCCACCTCGTTAAAGGCAAAGGCATTGACATGAATAGGCAACGGCGCGTGGATAGCCGACGTGGATACGTCTTCCGACGATGTATCCTCCTCACTCGCGGGCAAATCAATATCGAGCGTGACCCCTTCGACGGCCAATTGGTCAATACAAATCGCAGGCGTCAGTAAGCACTTACCTTCAATAACAAGATTCAGCTGTTTGGCGTTCAGTTGCAGCTGCGCATCCTTATAGCGCACCCCTTGCAGCATAAAGCCGGTCAGCAGGCTGCCTTCGGCCTCATCAACCGACAACGCAGGTAAGGCTTTCTGCGCGCCCCACAGGCCCACTTGCAGACCCACCGGAGTAAAAAGTGCGGCCGCCACCAGCCCCACCAATGAAAAAAGAGCAATTAACGCAATAAACGTTAGCCTGACGAACCAGCGACTCATAACTCAGGCCCCAAGGTAAGGTGTACACGAAAATCATCATCGTCATTATCAAAGCCATGTGCGACATCAAGACGAATCGGGCCGACCGGCGATGACCAGCGAATACCGGTACCGGCCGCACGATTCCACGATAAATGACTGGTCCACGCATCACCGCCATCGGTAAATAACGCCCACCACCAGTTGCCGCCGAGGCGATATTGATACTCTAACGTACCGGTTAACATATAGCGCGCGCCACTGAGCTGACCGCTATCGTCACGCGGGGAAACAGTTTCGTAGGCATAGCCACGAATGCTGTTGTCGCCCCCGGCGAAAAAACGCAACGATGGTGGCGCTTCACTAAATTCTTCAGAAATCAAAGCGCCGCCATCAACGCGTAATAAGCCGCGATGGTTTTTATTGAGACTACGAATCCACGCACTCCGCCCTTGTAATCGCACCAAGCTGATGTCGGACAGCCAAACCGGATCAGCTGCTTCCAATGTAATAGATTGTTTGTCTCCCCAATGCGGCATTAACCCACCGCGAGCGCGGGTGCGAGTGAAATTGATCCCAGGCAGCACCACGCTAACGATGTCTTCATCTTGCCCTTGGGTGTAGTTTTCATATAGCCAGCGCAATGAGACACTGCGTTGCCAGCCGGTATCATACAGCCAATGGCGAGAGACAGAGGTGGACACTTCGAGGCTGGAGGTATCGCGTTGATCGGTATTTTGTAACCCTAACTGCACTTGATAATACTCGCGGGAAACATCCTCCAAGGGGACCTTGTAGGTCGAGGTTAGCGTCTGTTCGGGCTCAGAAATCGCCAGTGATGTGTTGATACTGTGGCCGCGTGAGTTATACCAAGGCTTTCGCCAGTTAAACTTGAACCGCGGACCAATGTCGGTGGAGTACCCAATCCCGGTTTCAAACTTGTTGCGTGCTTCAGGGGTGAGCGTCACCTTGATCGGCACTTCGTTGTCATCGGCTTCTTCCATGTCCGCTTGCACCAAGGCACTGGCGAACCAACCGGTATTCGCGAGAGCTTGGTTAAACTCGCCCAATACCGACACGCGATACGGCTCGCCCGGAGAAAAATCACGTAAAGTGTCGAGACGCTGCAACTGAATTTGCGCACCTTGGTAGCGAATCGCACCAAAGTGATAGCGCTTACCACTGGCAAAGTGAAGCCGAATAAAGGCCTGCTGACGATCAGGGGCAACCTCTAATCGCGTTTGCGTAAAGCGACCATCAAAATATCCTTTTTTCACTGCCAAACTTTGAATCTGGCTTTTTAGCGTCTCGTAATCACTGTGATTGAGCCTCGCGCCCGGCTGAGGCCCTTGGGCGATGAGAGCATGAAAGTCATCATCCATATTAGCTTCGCCATTGAACACCACATCCACTTGTGCCAAGCGAACGGGTTTACCTGGGTCAACCTTGACCTCCAGCGTGGCGTCTTCATCCATTCGCGTGGTGATCTTAGGTTGATAAAAACCCACCGCTTGCAGCGCTTTGCGCACATCTTTTTCGACCCGGGCTATAAATCGGTAGGAGCCATCCCGTTCTTCTGGGGCAATCGCCGCGAGATAGGTCTCGACGTTGTCTTGTGCAATGCCGTCTAGCCCTTCAATATCAATGTCGACATCCGCACGAGCAACGCTAGCCATCAAGCTGATAGCGATCGCGAATAGCGGGAGTAGCCGTATATTCATACAGTGAGATCCATTACCCGGGTGTCGCCCGGCTAAATTGATGATATCTTGCCATATTACGTGTTGAGCGGGGATGGATGCCAGTACCATGTTGATAACAAGGTGCGGGAGCTATGCCTGAACGCCAACCATTAACGCGCAAAGCAGCACGCGTTGCGCTTTTCCATCACAGCAGTCAAAGGATGCCTATGTCGATGCAATCTTCCTTTACCCAACCTGACAATGCGATAGCCGATCGCACCGATCCTATTATTCCAACCGAACCGCACGCGGTATTTAATCAGCCTATCACGGCCACGCCAGCGGCCGGTCAAAAACAGGTTATTTTTGGCATGGGCTGTTTTTGGGGGGCCGAGCGAAAGTGGTGGCAACAGCCAGGGGTAGTCATGACATCAGTCGGATACAGTGGCGGCGTCACCCAGCATCCGCGTTATCAAGACGTGTGCACAGGGCAAACCGGCCATGCCGAAGTCGTTAACGTGATTTTTGACCCGTCAGTGGTGAGTTTAGACACCCTACTTGCAGTGTTCTGGGAAAACCACGATCCGACCCAAGGCATGCGTCAAGGCAATGACGTCGGCCCGCAATATCGTTCCGCAATTTACTATTGCGATCCAGCGGACCAAGCCAGCGTCGAGGCGAGCCTAGCGACCTATCAGGCGGCATTGAGAGAGGCGGGTAAGCCAGATGCGGTGACCACTGAGATCGCACCCGCTGGCGCGTACTATTTCGCGGAAACTGACCACCAGCAGTACTTGCACAAAAATCCGCAAGGCTACTGCGGCTTAGGTGGCACAGGTGTTTGTTTCCCCCCGCAGTAAACCATTGGTGCTCAGCCATTCATCATCAACCATGGCTGAAGGATGAGGCATAAAAAAACACGTCCGGTTGGACGTGTTTTTTCAGTGTGGCGATGTTTATGCGGTAATGGCCATGGCTTTAATTTCTTTATTCACCTCGGTCATTACCGATAACGCTCGTTTGTCACTGTGTCCCGGCGGCAGCAAACGGCCACCATCAAACTCAAACGCGCCTACACCTTCGATATAGAGTCGGCCCTTAAAAAATCGTTTCACATACCGCGCAATCTGGGTTGGTCGATATTGACGAAAGATGCGAAGCATAAGGATCCCTTTCTTTTTTCTCAACAAAGTCTGATTAACAGACCGAAACGGTAACCCGATTCATTCACTGTTCACAGCAAATATGAGCTACCACCATGGAGAGCAGAAGATTATCTAACCATCTCCGCGTACAAAGCTAAGCAAGCAAAGTGCCACCTTGCCAAGGTGACCAACACAGTGTTAGAGGCAACACAACACCAAAAGTTCCCTCGTTTGATCGATGACGAGCCAACGCTTTTTAAGATCACCGGATAAAATTCCGATCTTGCGCACGGATTCACCTTAGATACTTGGCACAAATCACCGTCTGGCGTAACCATAGATAACTTGGCACCTGATGCCAAATAGTGACCACAAACATGGATGATTAATAATGAAAAAAACCACCCTACTTGCTCTCGTCTTTGCGTTATTCTCTGGCACCAGTATGGCGCATACGGTCCAAAATGGTGCACCTTTACCTTCAGCCAAGGTCGCCGAGCATGGCGAATTGACCCTCAATGGCGACGATATCGTCTATCAAGACTGGCAAACCGAGCAATTGCCAGGCAAGGTGCGCGTGATCCAAGCTATCGCCGGACGCAGCAGTGCCAAGGAAATGAACGCGCCGTTAATGGAAGCCATCACAGCCGCGGACTTTGATGACGCTCGCTACCAAACCACCACCATCATTAACCAAGATGATGCCATGTGGGGCACCGGTGGCTTTGTGAAATCATCAGCCGAAGACAGTAAACGCGAGTTTAGTTGGTCTTCTATCGTGCTCGACGAAAACGGCAGTGTTGCCGAAGCGTGGCGCCTAAAAGAAGAAAGCTCGTTAATTGCTGTATTGGATGACAAAGGCTCAGTACGTTTTGTCAAAGAAGGCAAATTAAGTGCCGATGAAGTGAATCAAGTCGTCAGCTTAGTCACCCAACTGGTCAACCAATAACAACCGCGCGCGGGGACAGCCCGCGCTGCCATTCAATACTTGGCGTTGATGATGATAATTGTTATGTTATCACATTACTTATATGGCGCGGAAGTTGGTATGTTTCGGCGATTGATCGTCCATCTGCTGTTTGTTTTGCTGCTCAGCCAAGCTGGGCTGTGGGGGCATCATCACCTCGATACTTTCACTCCAACGCATCACAGTGAGCACTGCAGCGCCTGCCACTTGGTGCCACCCGCCCTCTTAGCTTATGCTGTCACAGCACCTGCGCCCACCTATGTGGTCAACGCAATTATTACCCTTTCTAAGCCACCACGTGCTTACCACATCGCCATCGCCTTTTCGGCGCGCGACCCACCTAGTTGGATAAATACCGCAATCAGTTAACCCATTTATTCACTAGGAGAACCCAATGAAAACCCGTTTTTTACCCAATGTTATCGCCATGGCCATCGCAACCGCGTCCACAGCCACGCTTGCTGACGAAGCCAACTATCAGTCGTTCGATGCCCATGTGCACGGTGAAGTCACCGCAAGCCTTGCCCAAGACGGTGAGCGTGTGCTGATTGAACTGACCGCACCCGGCCATGATGTGGTTGGGTTTGAGCACCACCCGAAAAATGCCGCCGACCAGCAAACACTTGAAGATGCTTATGCACTGCTGCGTGATGGTGGGAAACGCTTCCAGCTAGCCAAAGAGGCAAATTGCCAGCTCGCCGAGGCCAAAGTCACCAGCAGTTTTAGCGACTACGATGAGCATCACGGCCACGATGAGCATCACGGCCACGATGAGCACCATGACCACGACGAGCACCACGGCCACGATGAGCAACATGACCACGACGAGCACCACGGCCACGATGAGCAACATGACCACGACGAGCACCACGGCCACGATGAGCACCACGGCCACGAYGAGCACCACGGCCACGATGAGCACCATGACSACGACGAGCACCACGGCCACGATGAGCACCATGACCACGACGAGCACCACGGCCACGATGAGCATCATGGGCATGATCACGGTAACCACAACACCTTATCAGCAAACTACCAATTCGTTTGCCAAAACCCGCAAGCCTTCACCGAATTGCAAACTGATTGGTTTAGCCTGTTCCCCAACACAGAAACCATCAAAATTCAGGCCTTTACTGATGATAAGGTCTGGGTAGACACCTTGAATCGTGCCAAGTCGCACATCCAGTGGTAGTGAACAAGGAGGCGGGGCGCGTTAAGCGCCCCTGTCAGGCATGATAACCATCGAACAACTGCGTTTTACGTGGCCAGATCAGCCGCAACCGATCTTAGATATCGACACCTTTGCGATCGATGATGGCGAGCATGTATTTTTAAAAGGTCCCAGTGGCAGCGGGAAATCCACCCTGCTGAGCCTGATTGCAGGCATTCATACCCCACAATCGGGAACACTGACGGTCAATCATCAAGCGCTAACCGCACTGAATGATCGTCAACGGGATCAGTTCCGTGCTAACCACATTGGTTATATTTTTCAGCAATTTAATCTGCTGCCCTATTTATCGGTGATTGACAATGTCACCGTCCCGCTGCGCTTTTCTCACACGCGGCGTCAGGCACTCAGCCAGCCTGCACACCAAGAGGCCGCCTATTTACTCGATAAACTTGGTCTTCCCGCGCACTGTTACCATCAGCCAGTCACTGCACTGAGTATCGGCCAGCAACAGCGGGTCGCAGCGGCTCGCGCATTAATTGGGGCACCAGCATTGATTATCGCTGACGAGCCCACCTCTGCGCTCGACGCAGACACCCGAAATACCTTTATTCAATTACTTCAAGACCGATGCCGTGAAGCTAATAGCAGCTTATTGTTTGTCAGCCATGACAGCCAATTGGCGCCCTTGTTTGACCGCGATGTCTCGCTTCCCGCGCTTAATCGCGCCATACACCGCGAGGAGGCCAACCAATGATTTCACTACTAGGATTGGCAGGGCAAAGCCTCAAGAATCGCCGCGCCACCGCCCTGCTCTCTTTGCTGACTGTCACCATCGCCGTGGTGCTCTTACTCGGGGTGGAGAAGGTGCGCACCCAAGCTAAGGCCAGCTTTGCCAACACCATCTCCAATACCGATTTAATTGTCGGTGCCCGCTCCGGTCCCATTAATTTACTGCTCTACTCGGTGTTTCGTATTGGTAACGCCACCAACAATATCGGCTGGGACAGTTACCAGCGCCTTCGTGAGCACTCGGATGTGAATTGGACCATTCCCATTTCACTGGGCGATTCTCATCGCGGCTTTCGCGTGGTCGGCACCACCAATGATTACTTTGCTCATTATCAATATGGTCAAAAACAACCACTCGCCTTTCGCCAAGGCGGCCCGTTTTCCGGCTTATTTGATACCGTGATTGGCGCCCAAGTGGCGAAAGAGCTGGGATACAAGATGGGCGATAGTCTGATCATTGCCCATGGACTGGCCGACAAAGGCTTTAATCAGCATGACAATTTACCCTTTACGGTCACCGGGATCTTAGCGCCCACTGGCACCCCCGTCGACCGCAGTGTGCATGTGTCGCTTGAAGCCATCGAAGCGATTCATGTCGGCTGGGAAAGTGGCGCGCGACTCGGCCAAGGTCTCACCCAAGCGCAAGCGCAGCAACGCGAGCTACAACCGGAGCAGCTGACCGCAGTGATGGTGGGACTAAACAGCAAAATCAAAACCTTTGCCGTCCAGCGCTGGGTTAATACCTATCCACGCGAGCCACTCACCGCGATTATGCCCGGTATTGCCTTGCATGAACTCTGGGGTATGATGCGGGTTGGCGAGCAAGCACTGCTGGTGATCTCCGGATTTGTCGCCGTCGCCGGGCTTTTGGGCATGCTTTCAAGCCTACTTACCAGCCTGAATGAACGTCGGCGAGAAATGGCAATTTTACGTGCGATGGGCGCGCGTCCTTTGCATATTATTTTGCTTCTGGTCAGTGAGGCAGTCGCGATCACCGTCGCAGGGATCGTCTTTGGTGTGCTCCTGCTTTATGGCGGGCTGGCGCTGGCGCAGCCTTATATCCTCAGTGAGTTTGGCTTGTTCTTGCCACTCGACTGGCCGTCTTCTTATGAGCTATCACTGATGGCAGGTGTGTTAATCGCCGGTTTTATCGTGGGCTTGATCCCGGCCTGGCGGGCCTATCGACAGGCGCTCGCCGATGGCATGACAATTAAGGTGTAACAGATGAAAAAACGGATAACGCTCGGTCTTATCGCTTTACTCAGTGGCCTGTTAAGCTCACTGGCGTGGGCAAGCAGTGAGCCACTCACGCTAGATTGGATTGATTTGGTCCCCGAGCACGAACGCGCCCAATTTGATAGCCGCGGGATGCCGGAAATCAGCCACGACAGTGAGAATCCACAAAGTCTTGTTGGCTCAGTTCGCCCGGAGCTCAACAACAGCCAGGTCAAAATCCCTGGCTTTGTGATCCCTCTAGAAGGCGACGATAAAGTGGTGACGGAATTCCTATTGGTGCCCTTTCTTGGTGCCTGTATCCATGTCCCACCACCGCCACCTAATCAGATTGTTTATGTAAAGTTTGCCGGCGGCGCGCCGATTCAACAACTATGGGATGTGGTGTATGTCGAGGGCACGCTGAAAACCGAGCATGTCAGTCATGACTTGGCAGAAGTGGGATATGTGCTACAAGGCACCGAATTAACTGACTACGACGACGGATAAGTCCCTATCAATCAGTGAGCCCGATCGGCGCACCCGATGTTGTCAGACAATATAATGAGACAAGATCGCCAGTGCGCCAATATACACGGCAATCAACAGCAGATTGATGGGGTTGAGTTTTTGCTTGCGCACACGCATCCCTACACTTGATTGTTAACACTCACAATGTTAACAAATTTAATCTTTAATTAACATATTTGCCAGCATTAAATTTTGCTGACAATCAGTGTGAGACTCGCATGGCAGAGCAAGACAAACCCGTGGTCGTCGACGCCCATCCCGACAAACGGCAACATCAAGATCACAGTTACAAAGAAGACGCGGATCTGCGTGGCAGTAAAGGACGACTGAAAGCGATTGCCAGTGAGTACCACGTGGATGCGCGCCTGCAGGAGGTTGAGCAGGAAGATCTCGCTCACCGCAGTGCCAACCGCCAGCGTCATGTGATGCAAAAGCAGCAGGCCAATCTCGAAGCCATCATCGCTCTGACCTACGACCAGTGTCATAGCGAAACCGCTCAGACCCCAGACCCAGATTGGCTAGTGCGTTTTTTCGATTTAGCACGCAATATTCACGGCCATGCGATGCAGCAGTTGTGGGCGAAGATTCTCAAACAAGAAATGCTCCGCCCCGGCAGCACCTCAATTAAAGCACTGACCATTCTCGAGACCATGACCCAGCGCGAAGCGCAAGCACTGCAACGCGCCTGTGCATTGTCCAGCACCTTTGGTCAAGACAGCACCAAAAAGCTAGTCACCGGTTTTCGCCGCCGCCAAGGCTTGGTGCAACTGCTGCGCCCAGAGCCGCCTCATAAACTCTCGCTGGGTCACTATCAATTGTCTTACACCGACTTAATGCTGTTGATGGACTTGGGGCTGATCCTGCGCACTGAGCTCGAATCCGGCGTGATTGAAATGCAGCCAGCGATGCCGTTTAAACTGCAAGACACCCAATACATGCTCACCCCATTACACAAAGGGATGCGTCTTTATTATTACCGCTTTAGCCCTACCGGCCATGAGCTCGCAAAACTGGTCGGTAAACGCGTGCATCCCGATTACCACCACGCCATTTGTGAGTTGCTCGCCGAAGGCTTTGAGATGCATAGCGATGTGGGTGATACGGTCAACACCCACGCTTAATCCGACGTGCGTAGCACCCCGCGCTCACGCAGTACGCGAAGGCAGGTCGCCACATGCTCAGCGACGCTGTGATCGCCGGTCAAATGGACCGCCGGCGTTTGCGGTGGCTCATAGTCTGACGATATGCCAGTAAACGCAGGGATCTCGCCGGCACGCGCTTTTTTGTACAGCCCTTTTGGATCGCGCTGCTCACACACTGCCAGCGGCGTATCGACAAAGACTTCAATAAACCGCCCCTCTGGCAAACGCTCGCGCACCATCTCTCGCTCCGCACGAAACGGTGAGATAAAAGCACTCAAGACAATAAGACCCGCATCGGTCATTAACTTGGCCACTTCACCAATCCGGCGAATATTCTCACGCCTGTCTTGATCGGAAAACCCCAGATCGCGACATAAGCCATGACGAATATTATCGCCATCCAGCAAATAGGTATGGTGCCCTTCGGCCACCAAGGCCGCCTCTAGCGCGCCCGCGATGGTCGATTTGCCCGAGCCAGACAAGCCGGTAAACCAAAGCACCACGGGTTGCTGCTGTTTTTGTTCGCTGCGCTGGGCTTGATCAACATGATGCTGATGCCAAATCACGTTGGGATCGGTTGGCGCAGATACAGTGTCAGTCATGAAAGTCTCCGCAATTTCGTTGGCCACGCCATGATTAAGAGGCCACCGGCGTTAAAGGAAAAACAATCGGTAACAGGGTGAGCACCACCGCGGAATACACCACAGATAATGGCAGTCCCAGACGCAAATAATCACGCAGCTGGTAATTGCCCACGCTGTATACCAATAAATTGGTTTGATACCCGTAAGGGGAAATAAAACTGGCACTGGCGCCAAACAGCACCGCCATCACAAAGGGCATAGGATCCACCCCATACCCTAGCGCCAAGCTATAGCCTAGCGGGAAAGCTAGCGCCGCCGCGGCATTGTTAGTAATAAGCTCGGTCAGCAACAAAGTCAGCAAGTACACCGCCACCAGCGCGCCTATCGCGCCACCTGCGGCAAATGTCGCCATAAACCAATCACTAAAGCGGGCTGAAAGCCCTGACGCCAACATCAGCTGTGCCAACGTGAGCGCCGCGCCAACAATCACCACCACTTCAACCGGAAATCGGCGTTGTAAATCGTGCAAGGAGATAATGCCGGTGACCAGCAACACCACCAAATAAGCGGCTAAGCCATTAAGCAGTGGCATCGGGGTCAGCAAGGCAGCGCCGATCACCGCCACAAATCCCGCCAATACCGCAACGCTTTTACGCTCGGAAAGACGGGTACTGGCTTCCAAGCCATTAAAGAGCACGAATTCACGCCGCAACGCTTGGCTGTCTTGGCGAAAGGTTTTGCCCGGCACCAACACCAGCGTATCGCCGGCATGCAAAGGAATATTGCCCAGTCCCCCGTCGAGTTTTTCATGGCCGCGTCGAATGGCGACCACCACGGCATCAAAGGTCTCGCGAAAACGGGCGGCTTTGAGGGTTTTGCCACAAATACTGGCGCTGTGGCTCACCACCACCTCAATCAAATTTTGCCCATCAATGTGATGCTGGCCGAACAAGGTCAGGCCCGGGATCTCTTGTAACGTCGCGACACTTTCTACATCGCCAGCAAACTGCAACTTGTCACCGGCCAATAACGGCGTATCCGGACACACAGGCGCAATGACGCCGTCTTGACGATGAATTTCGGCCAAGTACAAACGGCGTAGTGCCCGCAAGCCATTGTCTGCCACACTGCGACCGCATAAGGGTGAGTCGGCGGCCAACCGTGCTTCAAGCACATACGGCAAGCTCTCTTCTTGTTCACCATCCTGGCGTGGCAACCGGTAGCTGAACGGAATTAACACCAACAGCCCCGCCACCAGTGCCGCGGCACCGATGAACGTTGGGGTGAAAAAGCCCAAACTGGGTAAACCCGCCCGCTCAACAAAGCTGTTCACAATGAGATTGGTGGACGTGCCAATCAGCGTCAGGGTGCCGCCGAGAATGGCGCTGTATGACAATGGGATCAAAAGCTGCGAGGGCGAGTGACGTCGGTTACGCTTGATCGCGCCAATCATCGACACCACCACCGCTGTGTTATTGACCAGCGCCGATAGCAGCGCGCTCGATATGCCTAATTTGGCAATCACGGTGGGTAGCGCGCCGTGCGACGCCTGTCGGGCGACCCAGCTGGTCAGATGGGTTTTCTCCAACGCACAAGAAACCAAAATCAGCAATACCAAGGTCAGCAGTGATGGCGCGGTAAAGTTCGCCGTCAGCGCTTCAACCGAGGTGAGCCCGGTTTGGAACGCCACAAACGCGGCCCCCGCAAACAAGAGTACAGGCTTTATGCGGGTGAGCACCAAGCCGGCGACAATCGCCACCAGCAAGGTGAGTACCGTGGTTTCCTGCCAACTCATCGTTTATCCCAGTTGACGCAGATCCCGCGCTTGCCAATGCGGAAAGTGCTTGCGGATCAGCTGGTTTAACTCAAGCTCAAACGCTGAGAACGACGAGGTGGTTTGCGGCTGCGTCTCCGCCACATGACGGATCATGCCCGCGCCGACCGTCACATTGGTGAGGCGATCAATCAGGATAAAGCCACCGGTATTCGGGCTATCGTGATAGGTATCCAGCGGCACCGCTTCGCTCAGGGTCAAGGTGCAACGACCAATGCCATTGAGCGGCAAGGTGTCTGCGTCATGGGTGTTAAGCGTATTAACATCGACCCCATAGGACAGCGACTCAACCTGCGCCGAGGTTTTCTTGCTGGCCAACTTAATCTCGTATTCGCGCCCCGGAGCCAGTGGGGTTTGCGTCATCCACACTACGTCGGCGTCAAATCGTTGCCCCACCGCCACGTCATCGTCCGCTCGCACCAAGAGATCGCCACGCGAAATATCAATTTCTCTATCCAAAGTGAGGGTAACCGCCTGACCGCTAAAGGCAAATTCACGATCACCGTCAAAGGTGACGATGCGCGCGACCTTCGCGGTAAGCCCAGAGGGGAGTACCTTAACCTCATCGCCCACATGCAACTCGCCACTGGCAAGGGTGCCCGCGTAACCGCGAAAGTTCAGATCTGGTCGATTGACATACTGCACCGGAAAACGGAATGCGCCCGTCCCGCGCGATTTTTCAATGTCGATGGCTTCTAGCTGGCTGAGCAGCGGCTCGCCTTGATACCACGCCATCGCGTCACTGGCATTGACCACATTGTCGCCTTCCAGTGCCGACAAGGGCACCATAGACACCGACAAGCCGGGGTTGAGCTGATCGGCAAACGCCAAATATTGCTCTTGGATTTCATTAAATCGGGCTTGGCTATATTCCACCAAATCCATCTTGTTCACCGCTACCACAAAATGCTGAATACCCAGTAAGTTAGCGATGTATGAATGGCGGCGGGTCTGATCTAAGATGCCGTGACGCGCGTCGATTAAGATCACCGCCACATCACAGGTCGACGCGCCGGTAGCCATATTACGGGTGTACTGCTCATGGCCGGGGGTATCGGCAATGATAAACTTACGTTTGGAGGTGGAGAAATACCGGTACGCCACATCAATGGTGATCCCCTGCTCACGCTCGGCTTGCAGGCCGTCTACCAGTAGCGCCAGATCGGGTTTCTCGCCCGTTGTGCCGACACGCTGGCTATCGGCATGGACCGCAGCCAGCTGATCTTCATAGATCTGCTGCGAGTCGTGCAGCAAACGGCCAATCAAGGTCGATTTACCGTCATCGACCGAGCCACAGGTCAGAAAGCGCAATAAACTTTTGTGTTGGTGCTGTTGCAAGTAACCCTCAATACCCAGATCGGCCACCTGTTGTTGAATTGCTGGATTCATGACTGCTCCTTAGAAATAACCCTGACGCTTCTTGCGCTCCATGGACCCGGACTGATCGTGGTCGATCGCCCGCCCTTGACGCTCACTCGAGGTAGCGACCAACATCTCTTCGATGATCTCTGGCAAGGTATTGGCGTGTGACTCGACTGCCCCGGTCAATGGGTAGCAGCCCAGGGTGCGAAAACGCACCGATTTATGGGTCACGGTTTCGTCGGGCCCAATCGGCATCCGCGCATCATCCACCATGTACAAGGTGCCATCACGCTCTACCACTGGGCGCTCGGCTGCTAAATAAAGCGGAACAATGTCGATATTTTCTAGATAGATGTATTGCCAGATATCGAGCTCAGTCCAGTTAGAGAGCGGAAACACGCGAATGCTCTCGCCCGGGTTCACTTGACCGTTATAGTTGCGCCACAGCTCTGGCCGTTGGTTCTTCGGATCCCAGCGATGGTTCTTATCACGGAACGAATAGACACGCTCTTTGGCGCGGGATTTTTCTTCGTCCCGACGCGCGCCGCCAAATGCCGCATCAAACTTATGCTGATCCAGCGCCTGCTTTAGCGCTTGGGTTTTCATGATATCGGTGTGCTTGTCGGATCCGTGATCAAAAGGATTGATCCCCTGAGCCATCCCTTCTGGGTTTTTGTGCACAATCAGATCTAGCCCGAGCTCCTTGGCAGTACGATCGCGAAAGGCAATCATGTCGCGAAACTTCCAGTCGGTATCGACATGCAGCAGCGGAAACGGGATCTTCCCGGGGTAAAAAGCTTTGCGCGCCAAATGCAGCATCACTGATGAGTCTTTGCCAATCGAATACAGCATCACGGGGTTATCAAACTCCGCCGCGACTTCCCGCAGTATATGAATGCTCTCGGCTTCTAACTGCTGGAGGTGAGTGAGTGTTTTTGCATCCATCCTAACTATCCTTTAAGCGAAGTTAACCACAGCGGTGGGGGCTTGCGTGGGGTCGGCATCGCTTACCGCGCGCCCCTCGCCAAACCATGTCAGCTGACCGGCGAGTGCCGCCACTTCGCCCACCACGATAAGCGCGGGCGACGCAGCTTGCTCCGCCAGCGACGGTAAGTTGTTGAGTTGACCGGTAAAGACTTTCTGCTCCGGACGCGTGCCGTTTTCAATCACCGCCACAGGGGTGTCCGGCGATCGGCCGTGAGCCATCAGTTGGCTTTGAATATGGGCCGACTTCATCAATCCCATATAAATCACCAAGGTCTGACGCGGGCGCGCTAACGTCGCCCACTCCAAGGTGTCTTGTTCTTTTTTCAAATGACCGGTAATAAACAGTGCGGTCTGGGCATGATCGCGATGGGTGAGCGGAATACCGGCATAGGCCGTCGCCCCCGCCGCTGCAGTGATCCCGGGCACCACTTGAAACGAGACACCGGCGTTGGCAAGGGTTTGTAATTCCTCACCACCACGGCCAAACATGAAAGGATCGCCCCCTTTTAAGCGCACTACCCGCTTTCCGGCTCGAGCATGCTCGACCAACAGGCGATTGATGTCGTCTTGGCTCACACTGTGGTAGCTCGCCCGTTTGCCCACACAGATCAGCTCTGCATCTCGGCGGCACAGCTCCATAATCGGTTCAGCCACCAAGTAGTCGTAAAGCACCACATCGGCTTGCTGCATCAATTGCAACGCGCGCAAGGTCAATAGCCCAGGATCCCCCGGCCCGGCACCAATCAACGCCACTTCGCCTTGGGTGGTGATTTGTCCACTAAGCTGTTCCAGCGCTTGCTCGGCTTGCTGGTGTTTGCCCGCCGCGACTAAATCGGCAAACCGCCCACTAAAAGCGGCCTCCCAGAATTTGCGCCGGCCCGTTAAGGTCGGAATACGCGCTTTCAGTTTGTCGCGAAACGCACCCGCCATTGCCGCCATCTTGCCGATATGTTGCGGCACCAGGGTTTCAATTTTTTCTCGTAACATCCGCGCCAATACTGGCGCTTTGCCGCCCGATGAGATGGCAATAATGATGGGGGAGCGATCAACCAAAGAAGGGACAATAAAGCTGCACTTAGGGGTATCATCAACGACATTGACCAAGATATTGCGGCTGTCAGCAGCGGTGGAGACCAGCTCATTGACGAGGGCGTTGTCAGTCGCCGCAATCGCCAGTATCTTTCCATCCAGATGCTCGGGACGAAACGCCTCGCGCAAGACGGTCAATTTCCCTTGCGCTTGCGCCTCCGCAATTTCACGGTCGACGTCAGGGGCAACCACAGTGACGGCCGCGCCCACCTTAAGCAACATGCGCGTTTTGCGCCATGCGACTTCACCGCCCCCTACCACGAGGCAAGGACGGTTTTTGAGCTGAGCAAAGAGGGGGAGATAATCCATGATCGCGCATTCCCTTGATGACAATACCGCCACTATATCGCCCCACATCTATTACCTGAAATTCTATAAATTCATTTTTTATTCTTTTTTGTGATTAAAAGATCTGAAGTGCCTTTGCCTGAAAGGATTAACGATGACTGAGATCGCAAAGCGTGCAAGATATCGGTGTTGAGCGACAGCCGAAGATAATAAGCCGATCAATCGCACAGCTTTCTAGGTATGAGAAACGGCATAAYTCATCTGCCTGATAACTAACGCACATTTTTCACTGGAGACTTTGTTATGCGTTTGATGCCATCTGCTGTCGCCACTGCTGTAGTAGCCGGCTTATTTGCCGCCTCTGGCAGTGCCTTTGCCGACACCATTAACCTACGTGTGATTGAAACCACCGACATTCACACCAACGTGATGGATTATGACTACTACAAAAACAAACCGTCACAAAAAATCGGCTTGGTTCGCGCCGCCACTGTGGTTAAGCAAGCGCGTGATGAAGCACAAAACGCACTATTGGTGGATAACGGTGACCTGATTCAAGGCAGCCCGATGGGCGACTACATGGCCAGCAAAGGCATTAAACCCGGTGAAGTACATCCGGTATATAAAGCGATGAACTTGCTCAATTATGAAGTGGGTAACATCGGTAACCATGAATTCAACTACGGTCTAGCATTCTTAAAAGAGTCGATTAACGACGCCAACTTCCCGTATATCAACGCCAACGTGTTCGATGCAGAGACTGGCGAGCATTACTTTGACCCGTATTTGATTAAAGAATACCAACTCAAAGATGAAGACGGTGACAGCCATACCATCAAAGTCGGCTACATCGGCTTTGTGCCACCGCAGATCATGACTTGGGATAAAGCCAACCTTGAAGGCAAAGTGATCGCCAAAGACATTAAACAAACCGCTGAAAAGCTCGTCCCAGAGATGAAAGCCAAGGGTGCAGACGTGGTGGTGGCAATCCCACACTCTGGGATCTCCCAAGCGCCGTATAAAGCGATGGCTGAAGATTCCGTGTATTACCTCACCGATGTCGACGGCATTGATGCCATTGCCTTTGGTCACTCACACGCGGTGTTCCCCGGCGAGGACTTTGCCAATATTCCCGGCGCGGATATCGAAAAAGGCACCATCAATGGCGTGGCCAGTGTGATGGCTGGCCGCTGGGGCAGCCACGTCGGGGTGATTGATCTCGCCCTCGAGCAAGTGGACGGTCAATGGCAAGTCACTGATAGCAACGCGCATGCGCGACCCATTTTTGACCGCGCCAACAATAAGGCATTGGTTGAAGCCGATAAGGCTATGCTTGATGCGGTAGAAGCCGATCATAAAGCCACACAAGATTTTGTGAATCAACCAATCGGCAAAGCCAATGATGTGATGTACTCTTATTTGGCATTGCTACAAGATGACCCAACCGTACAAATCGTCAATCTCGCTCAACAAGATTATGTCGAGCGCATGATCCAAGGCGACCCAGATTTGGCCGACCTTCCGGTTGTCTCTGCCGCTGCGCCCTTTAAGGCCGGTGGACGCAAAAACGATCCGAGCAACTTTACCGAAGTGGAAGCCGGTCAACTGACCTTCCGCAACGCCGCCGATCTTTACCTATATCCGAATACCTTGGTGGCGCTGAAAGTCTCTGGCGCCGAACTCACCCAATGGCTGGAGTGCAGCGCCGGCCAGTTTAATCAAATCGATCCAAACGCAGCGCAGCCGCAATCGCTGATCAACTGGGACGGTTTCCGCACCTATAACTTTGACGTGATTGATGGGGTGGAATACCAAATTGATGTCACCCAGCCCGCGCGTTACGACGGCGATTGTAATGAAGTGAACCCAGAGGCATCACGGATCGTCAATCTCACCTATCAAGGCAAGCCGGTTGATCCTGAGCAAACCTTCTTGGTGGCGACCAATAACTACCGTGCGTATGGCGCGAAGTTCCCGGGCACCGGCAGCGATCATATTGCCTTTGCCGCGCCGGATGAAAACCGCACCGTGGTCGCCAACTACATCAGTCGCGTGAGTGAAGAGGAAGGTGAGGTGACCGTTAGCGCTGACAATAACTGGTCGATTGCCCCGATTAAGGGAGATGCCGTGGTGAGCTTTGAAACCTCCCCGAGTGAGCAAGCGGCGCAGTTTATTGAGCAAAAAGGCCGCTGGTCGATGACGCGAGAAGGAAAAGATGAGGTCGGCTTTGCCGTTTATCATGTTGATTTAGGCCAACCTCGCCAGTAATTAACACAGAAAGATAAATAGCCTTTGAATACCGCAGCCTGTCTGCGGTATTTTTTATGTTCAATCAAGAGGAAATGACATGGAATGGCAACAGGCAACCTTTGACGCGCTGGATACGCGCACTTTATTCACACTGATGAAATTGCGTGTCGATGTGTTTGTGGTTGAACAAGCCTGCGCCTATCCAGAGCTGGACACGCACGATACGGCGCCAGACACCGTGCATTTAATGGGCTGGCTGAACGGAGAGCTCGCCGCCTATGCCCGTATTCTCGCCCCCGGGGCAAGTTACCCAGGGAGCAGTATTGGTCGCGTGATCATTGCACCCACTCATCGCAATGGGCAATGGGGCCATCAGCTGATCCGCCAAGCCATTCAAGTATGCCAACAGCAATGGCCCGCGCAAAACATTGAAATAGGCGCTCAAGCACACCTACAGCGCTTTTACCAAAAGCACGATTTTGTCGCGTTTTCCGACGTTTACTTAGAAGACGGTATCCCACATATCGATATGCGCTTATCAGTCAGTGAGACGTCTGCCGTTTAAGCAAAAAAATCCCGCTCAAAGAGCGGGATTCATTGTCATGAAGCGTGCGCGATCGTTTCGCGATTATTTTGTCAGGCGGAAACGCTGCATAGTGCTTTGCAGTGATTGCGCCAATTGGCTCAATTCGCTACAGGCTTGCGCAGTTTGATCGGCGCCACCCGCCACTTCTTGTGCTGAATCATTGATGCGCTCGATATTGCGACTGAGCTCATCCGCCACTGAGTCTTGCTCACCACAGGCACTAGCGATCTGCATGCCCATATCAGCAATGTTCTCAACCGAGGTTTCAATCCCACGCACCAATTGCTGCGCCTGATCGCCCTGCTCCACACATTGCTCAATGCTTTCACAGCTTTGGGTGGTGGCGTTGCGCGCTTGGGTTGCAAACTGCTGCAGTTTCTCAATGATAGTGGTGATTTCACCGGTCGAATCTTGCGTCCGGCCCGCGAGGGTACGCACTTCATCGGCAACCACCGCAAAGCCACGGCCCGACTCTCCGGCACGTGCCGCTTCAATCGCTGCGTTCAAGGCCAACAAGTTGGTTTGCTCAGCGATATCACGAATCACATCCACCACCATGTTGATTTGTTTCGACTGCTGATCCAATTCATTCACAGTATCGCCGGTTTGACGCATGTCCTCGGCAACTTTACGAATCGAGGCCACCATACCGTCAATGTCTTGTGCGCCCATGCGCGACTGTTCACTCGCTTCATTGGCCGCGGTGGATGAGCTCTCGGTGTTCTGCGCCACATCCGCCACGGTGGCTTTCATTTGCGCCATCGCGGTCGCCACTTGCGACACTTCGTGTTGCTGATTTTGCATCCCCGTCGAGGTTTGGCTCGATACCGCACTCACTTCTTCGACCGCACTGCTCAATTGAGTGACCGCGGCAATCACTTCTTCAATCAAGCTACGCAAGCTATCTTGCATGGCGATACTGGAGTCGGCCAATTTACCCATTTCATCATTACCAATCTGGCTACGATCCAACTGGTAAGTCAGGTCGCCCTTGGCAATCGCAGACGATTGCTCCATCACCAAGCGTAGCGGATTGATAATCGCGCGGGTGAAGATAATCGCGACCACAATCATAAAGGCGATCACCGCAAGCAGTACCCCGATAATGGTCATGCTCACCGTCGACACTTGATTCAGCATGGAGGTGCGGTTTTTACCGATAAAGCCCTGCATCAGTTCAGACATTTCCGTTAAAGACTGATCCAACTGCCCGAAGGTGCCGAACGAATTCGACAGGATTTTTTGTGCCGCGGTCAGTTGCCCTGCTTCGACTCTATCAGGAAAGGCACTGAGCTCTTGATTGTATTGGTCCCAATTATTCTGAATACGGCTGAAAATCGCTTTTTCATCATCGTACCAAAGCGTCTCTTCGTAGGCATCAAGCGCGCGGCTATAATCGCGCTTCATGACATCGATTTCACCCAAGATTTCACGTCGTTCTGCCGGATCACTAAAGGTGAGAACCGCATACTGATCCTGACGAATACGTATCATCTCTTCGTTGAGTCGCTCGATCTCAAGCACTGCGGGGAGGGTATCGTCCGTAAAGTTCAGCATATTATCGCGCATGCCGCTGACTTGGGTATAGATATAAAACCCAAAGATCACCACAGCGATACCAATCAGGGAAAAAGCCGCCATAAACTTTTTACCAATAGATAGATTTTTCAACATGGAAAAGCGAGTCCTCAACAAATTAGTGATTAGCGTGTTAATGCCTAGACATCCATGTTGAGGCGGGCTTGCGTGTCTGTCCTACACAGCGGCACGAATACTAGCACAAAAAATAACCAAAGTGTGATGAAAGACTCATTATTTTTGCAAAAAGTCTGTCATACAATGATGGCTGATTGTGTAAGCATTCTTGCCCTGAACAGCAACTTATCCCTTTTCCGCCCCAATGGTGTAGCGTATTCGGCTCTATTGACCGATTTATAAAAAGTAGATCAAAAATCGTCCGGCAGCGACTTTAATCACACATCGAGTAGAAAAAAGACAGAACAAGGCTGAGATAAAGAGAGGTTGACTACCGAAAGCACCCTGTTACCAGTGCTTTCGGTTGGGCTCGTGGCGTCAAAAGACTAGCGTTGGCGAGCAAAACCGCCATCAGACAAACGGAAATAGAGTACCGATTGCCCTTTCTCGGTTTCGATTTGCAGAATATCTAACGCACCACTCTGTGTACGTTTAAAGCGGATCCACTGTCCTGGCTGGATGCGACTAATCGGCTTTCCCTCACCTTCAATATTGGCAATCGCATACAGATCGGTTAACGCTAGATCGTAGCGACGAAAGACTTTGGCCAGCGTGTCACCGCGCTCAATTTGATGGCTCACCCAAGGGCTATTTTCTTTTTTTTCAGCTTGTTGAGTCGCAGGCTCAGCAGTTGACGCCGCGACTGACGAATCACTTTGCGACGCTGACGATACATTCGCCCCTGTATTCAGGGCGACGGGTTGACGAGTTTGGGGCGAGGGGGCTTTGGGCGAGGGACTAGGAAGCACAGCCAACACCAATACAGTCGGGATAAGCACCATCAATAGGCGTCGGTGTAAAGCCGGTAGGCGTTGCCAACCCTGCTTTAGCCCCGTCAAACCATGTAGGCTTTTTACGCTAGGACGGTTTTCCCATCCCGCTGTGAGTTTCTCTCGCCATCCAGCACGCAGTTTGTTCCAGTATGAACGCATTGCTGTTAACTTCATTGCCACTCCGCGCATGTTTTGTTGTTTTGTCCTCATCTTGGACGCCTTATTGGCACAAAAGTTTACCCACGAAACCATCACCTGTTATCCTTTCACACTTTATTGACGCAAAAAAGAGAGACGTTATGTCTGACGTACAACTGGAAACTGTCGAGCAGAAGGCGAGCTATGGCATCGGCCTACAAATGGGCCAACAGCTTGCCGGTAGCGGCCTAGAAGGCTTACATGTTGATGCCATTGCAAAAGGCATCAGCACCGCGCTGGCTGGCGAAATGCCAGAGATTGAAATTGACGACATCAATAACGCATTGCGTGAGCTTCACACAAAAGCGGAAGAAGTTCGTCAAGAGGCTGCAAAAGCACAAGCAGCAGAAGGCGATGCCTTCTTGGCAGACAATGCCAAGCGCGAAGGCGTCACCGTGACAGATTCAGGTTTGCAGTACGAAGTACTGGTACAAGGTGACGGTGAAATTCCAACCAGCGATAAGCAGGTGCGTGTTCACTACCATGGTCAATTGATTGACGGCAGTGTATTTGATAGCTCAGTCACACGTGGTGAGCCGGTTGAATTCCCGGTGACTGGCGTGATTAAAGGTTGGATTGAAGCCCTGCAAATGATGCCAGTTGGCTCTAAGTGGAAGTTGTATGTGCCACAAGATCTCGCCTATGGCGAGCGTGGTGCGGGCGCAGCCATTCCTCCGTTTGCTGCCCTTGTCTTTGAAGTTGAGCTACTCGACATCCTGTAATCGCTGACTGAATACAAGCGCCAAATCAGGAATGAAAAAAGCGATGCCTCGGCATCGCTTTTTGTCTTTTCATCCAGCGTTATTGCACGTATTCACGTGGGTTCACCGCACCCCACCAGCTATAGATTTCTGGGAAAATCACATCCGCATTGGTCTCATACTCTACCGCACCAATGGTTTTATCCCCTTGCTGACCGAATAGCACCACCTCATCGTTGGGGGCCACTTGATCCGCAATATCAGTAATATCAACCATAATAGTGTTCATTGACGCAACGCCGACAACAGGCACGCGATGCCCCTGAATGAGCACATCAGCATCATTACCCATTTTACGGGGGAAACCATCCGAATAGCCGACCGGTAAATTGGCCAGAATAGAATCGCGCTCCAAGGTATAAGTGCTGTCATAACCAACCGTGCTGCCCGCGGGTAAATGATGCACAGAAGCCACCTTGGTCTTAAAGCTCATGATGGGCGGAAACTCTCGGTTGGTTGGCTGATCGCCATACAGCGCCCCACCAGGGCGAACCATATCAAAATGACCCTCTGGCACGTTTAAAGTGACAAACGAGTTCGCGGCATGCAGCAAGACATCTTCACGCTTCAAGTCTGCCTGTTCAATCAACCACTCACTGTTGGTTTTAAATTGTCCTAACTTGCTGCGCACATAATCGGCTTCGTAGTTAGGAAAGTGCGTCATGATACCGACCACGTTAAAACGCGGGTCAGTGGCAATATCCAACGCGACTTGCTTACCCGCTTCCTCGTTCATCTCGATGCCATTGCGGCCCATTCCACCAGCATTAAACGCCATATGGACTGGAATGGTAATATCATGTTTCTCGGCAAGCTGACGCATTTGTTCGGCTTGCTCTGCCGAGCCAATCAGCTCTTGCATATTCAATGCTAATGCGCTCTCCATTTCCTGTAAGGTCGCGGTGCGCACACGCATGATCTCGCCGGTAAAGCCGCCTTCACGCAAGGTCCGCGCTTCTTCATTGCTAGCAATGCCAACACAATCAATGCCACTGGCAATCACAGTGGGTAAAAGACCAGCAATACCATTGCCATAGGCATCGGCTTTCATTACCACACAAATCTTGGTGCCTTCGCTGACTTTCTGTTGCACACGTTGAATATTGTCGCCAAAGGTGGAGGTGCTCACTTCTAGCCAGCCGTTGCCATGCCCCATATAACGATTGCCGGTATCAGGCGTCGACGGCGTAGGCGAGGAGTAATCCATGACGGCGGGCGCCCCAAGGGCAACGACACCGGCGACGGCAAGCGCCACTAAAGAGAATTTTTTGTTCATAAGCTTCACTGTTGGTCACATAAATGGAGCATCCGTGACGTGTTAAATAAAAGCTGACCGCTTTTATTTATGCCTCCTGGCAATGCGCGCTGTTTATATCACAGAACACTTCACGGCTGACGAGTCACTCAATAAAAAAGATAGACAAGTTCCGCGTGTTTGAACAAAAAAAACGCCACCCTAGGGTGACGTTTGAGAGAAGCGTTGTCGCAGACAAGACTCAACACGCTATATGCCAGCGCCATCATTCAAGTCATCTTCGTGCAATCCACATTCGCGTTTTAAGCCAAAAAAGCGTGTTTGTTCATCTCGCATACCTGGCTCCAAGCGCTGGGTGGTATGCACATCCCCTACCGACACATAGCCTTGGTCTCGCAAGGGATGATACGGCAAATCATGCTCGCGCAAGTAGTCGTCCACCGCTTGGTTCGACCAATCAATCACGGGCAAGAACTTAAATACTCCATGCTGGACACTGAGTATCGGCAGATTGGCGCGAGAGTCTGATTGACCCCGGCGCAATCCCGACAACCAGGTGCCGGCGTTTAGCTCTCGCAACGCGCGCTTCATCGGCTCGACTTTGTTGATGTGATTGTATTGGGTGATCCCCTCCACCCCTTGCTCCCACAGTTGGCCATAACGCGCTTCCTGCCAAGCGGGGCTAAGTGCGGCGCGATACACCCGTAAGTCCAAATCCAACCTTGTGGTTAAGATATCGATAAACCTATAGGTCTCTGCAAACAAGTAACCCGTGTCGGTTAAAATCACTGGAATATCCGACTTCACCTGGCTGACCAAATGCAGCATCAATGCCGCTTGCACCCCAAAGCTCGACGAGAGGACAAACTGCCCTTCAAGGTGCTCTAACGCCCAGGCGACACGCTCAGATGCCGAGAGTGCCTCCAAGGTGGCATTCACCTCCGCCAATGCCAAGGCTTGCTGACTTTTATTCATCGCGGCAATGTCAGCCAAGGCTAACGTCGCGTTAGGTTGAACGGTTTCAGGCATAAAAATCCCTCTTAGATACATGCACGGGGGCAATCACCTCGCGGCGGATCAAGAAATCACCAAAGTGCTCACCCGCTTCGCGCTCTGTCGCCCAGCGACCAATCAACTGATCCAATTCTTCAAGGATCTGACGATCGGTGATGTTCTCTTTGTACATTTTGGGGATCCGGGTACCTTCCCAATTCCCACCTAAATGCAAGTTATAACGACCCGGCGCTTTACCCACCAACCCCACTTCTGCCAACATGGCGCGGCCACAGCCGTTCGGGCAACCGGTTACACGCAGTACAATCGGATCATCTTGCACCTGATGTTTTTGCTGAATTTTCTCCACTTCCGTGACAAAGTCCGGCAAGAAGCGTTCGGCTTCAGCCATCGCCAGTGGACACGTTGGGAAGGAGACACACGCCATCGAGTTGGTGCGCTGCACACTGTGTTCGTCATCAATTAAACGGTAACGGCGCGCTAACGCCTCAATCTCGTCTTTTTGCGCTTCCGGGATCCCCGCGATGATCAGGTTTTGATTCGCGGTCATGCGGAAATCGCCCTGATGAACTTTAGCTATCTCCGCCATGCCGGTTTTGAGTGGTTTTTCTGGCGTATCACGCAAACGACCATTTTCGATAAACAGGGCGAGGTGGTATTTACCGTCAATGCCTTTGGTCCAGCCTAAGCGATCGCCGCGTCCGGTAAAGGTATACGGGCGGCTTGGCGCAAAACTCACACCGGCGCGCTTTTCCACCTCCGCTTTGAACACATCCGCACCAACGCGATCAAGTGTGTACTTGGTTTTCGCATTTTTACGGTTTGAGCGGTTTCCCCAATCACGTTGGGTGGTGACCACGGCTTCCGCGATCTTCAGTGTATGCTCAAGCGGAATAAAGCCAAAGTCATCCGCGCGACGCGGGTAGGTGTTGGTATCACCATGGGTCATCGCCAGCCCACCACCAACGAGGACGTTAAAGCCGACAAGCTGTCCTTGCTCGGCGATGGCGACAAAGTTGAGATCGTTGGCGTGCACATCCACGTCGTTTTGTGGCGGGATCACCACCGTGGTTTTGAACTTACGTGGCAGATAACGCTCACCCAAAATCGGCTCTTTGTCTTGGCTGCCTTCGACTTTTTCACCGTCGAGCCAAATCTCTGCGTAAGCGCGGGTTTTAGGCAGCAAGTGCTCGCTTATCCGCTTTGCCCAATCATAAGCTTGCTGATGGAGCTCTGACTCCACCGGGTTGGACGTACACAATACGTTGCGGTTCACATCCCCAGCGGTGGCAATCGAGTCAATGCCATACTCATTCAAGGTCTGGTGCATGAGCTTGATGTTAGGCTTAAGGACACCATGAAATTGAAAGGTTTGTCTGGTGGTCAGGCGAATACTGCCATAGAGCGAGCTTTCACGGGCAAACTTATCAATCGCCAGCCATTGCTGGGGCGTAATGATCCCGCCCGGCATCCGCGCACGCAACATCACATTGTGCAAAGGCTCCAGTTTTTGTTTTTGTCGCTCGGCACGGATATCGCGATCATCTTGCTGATACATACCATGGAAGCGGATCAGCTGGAAATTATCATCCGTGAATCCGCCAGTGATCGGATCATCCAAGTCTTGATCAATGGTGCCACGCAAGTAATCACTTTGCTCTTTCAAACGCTCGTTATCAGCTAGTGGGCCCAGTGTATCGCCCGCAAATTTCTGCTCACTCATTAGTACACATCCCTTTGATAGCGCTTATCTTTGCGCAATTCATTAATAAAGGCTTCCGCTTGCTCACGGCTTTGCTGGCCCTGTGTTTGGGCTATCTCGATTAAGGCTTCATGAACATCTTTCGCCATTTGATTGGCATCACCACACACATAGATGTAAGCGCCGTTCGATAGCCATTGCCATACCGCCTCAGCACGCGCGAGTAACCGGTGCTGGACATAGATTTTCTCAGCCTGATCGCGGCTAAAGGCCACATCCATCCGCGTCAGCAGGCCAGATTTAAGGTATTGCTGCCATTCAACCTGATAAAGAAAGTCGTCGGTAAAGGTGCGATCGCCAAAGAACAGCCAGTTATCACCCTTTGCCTCTCGTTGCTCTCGCTCTTGCAAGAAAGCACGAAATGGCGCAATGCCAGTACCGGGGCCAATCATAATAATGGGGGTGTCATCGCTGGTTGGCAGCTTGAAGTTATCATTGTGCTCAATAAACACTTTGACCGTCTCGGCTGCCTCAGCGCGGTGGGCGAGAAAGCTCGATGCACCACCTTGGCGTGATTCTCCGCTCTCATGCTGATAATCCACCAGCCCGACGGTAAGGTGCACTTCGTCCTCCACTTCCGCTTGGCTAGAGGCGATCGAGTACAAACGCGGCGTGAGCCGACGCAATATCGATTGAAATTGCTCGACATTCAGGTTGATGTCCGCCAGTGCCAGCACATCAATCAGTTGAGTGCGATTAGCAAACTCGCGCAATGCGGCTTTGTCTTCCGTCAATGCGGTAAGTGTATCGCTCTCAGATAACGCTGCCAGCGCACTGACCTGCTGTGGGTTAGAGGCGGTGATCTCATAGTGGGCAATTAGCGCGTCTCGCAACGAGAGGTTATCACCGTCGATATCGACGGTTTCATCGCCACGCAGACCCACCTTGGCGACGATGCTGTCCACCAGTTCGGGATCATTTTGATACCACACCCCCAAAGCATCGCCTGGCTGATATTCAATGCCGGATTCATCCAGATCCAGCTCAACATGATAAACCGCTTTATCTGAGCCTCGTCCGGTAATGCGCTGGCAGGTGAGTAGCTCAGCGGTATAAGGCGACTGTTTGGTGTATTTTGCTTGCGCAGTGGCTTGATGAAGCGGCACTACCTGCGCATCACCACTGGCCTTAAATTGTTGCTTCACCTCGGCTAAGGTTTGCTCTCGCCAAGCACTGGCCGTGGCTTCATAATCCACATCGCAATCAAGGCGGGCGACCATCGGCTTAGCGCCAAGCTTTTGCAAAAAGGCATCAAAGTCTTTCCCCGTCTGGCAGAAGTACTCATAACTCGAGTCTCCCAAGCTCAAGACGGCATAATGAAGATGATCCAGTTTGGGGGCTTTTTTCGATTGCAAAAATTCATGTAACTCAATGGCGTTATCGGGCGGCTCGCCTTCACCATTGGTGGAAGCAACAATCACAAGATGGGTTTCTTTGCCCAGTTGCTTGCCTTTGTAGTTATCTGCTGCAACCAATTTGGCCGGGATCCCAGCCGCTTCCGCTTCCTGATGCAGCGCCTCCGCCACGCCTTTAGCATTGCCGGTTTGTGACGCATACAAAATGGTTAGGGTATGGTTGGGGGCAGAACTGGCTTGTGGCATAGCATTGGGTGCCGCCGCTTCACCAGCAGGTGTTTGGCTTAACCCCCAAAAATAACCACTGATCCAGGCCAGTTGCTGCGGTGACAACTCCGCCACTGCTTGTTGCAACTGGCCTATCTGCTGATCATTGAGCGGGCTGGTTAACCCGGAGAGATCCTTGAGTAACATGGTGACGACATTCCTTGCTAACATTGCGTGAATGCTAGCGTACCCTCACCAATTAATAACAATAAAGAATAGATGTGAATGTTTTATAACTTTTTGTAAGGTAGGTGCGCAGCGGTGTGTCATTGAGCGGGAACATAACGTTAGTCAGCAATACGAACTTGCTGAAAACCAATCTCAAGCGCATTCAACGTCGCTTGGTCAATATCGGTAAAGCATTGTTCAATCCCTTCAGCATTGGTAAGCGCCATTAAACCACCACCGGTGTGGCGGCACTCAACAACCCACCCCTCGCTATCTAACGAAGGCTCAACAACCGCCTCAATCAAAAGCTGCTGACGGTATAAAGCACGTAGCTGTTCGGCTGTCATGATGCTTTGCCCACTGAATTGGATCACTTATTGAGTTTAGTCTCAGATAAGCAAAGCTGCCATGCAGGAGGCTTGATGAGCAGAGGCGATGTTGTCACCGCCTCCGCATTGAGGTGGTCTCTATTAAAAGAAACCCAATGGATCAATGTCGTAGCTAACGAGTAAGTTCTTCGTTTGTTGATAGTGACCCAGCATCATTTTGTGTGTCTCTCGCCCGATCCCTGATTTTTTGTAGCCGCCAAAGGCGGCATGCGCCGGATAAAGGTGATAGCAGTTTGTCCAGACCCGCCCTGCTTCAATCGCACGTCCAACACGATAGGCGCGGTTCATATCACGGGTCCAAAGCCCTGCACCCAACCCGTACTCGGTGTGGTTGGCAATCGCTAAAGCTTCCGCCTCATCTTTAAAGGTGGTCACCCCAATCACCGGCCCAAAGATCTCTTCTTGGAACACCCGCATATTATTATGGCCCTCCAGTAGGGTCGGCTGCACATAATAGCCGCCGCCCAAATCCTGGTGACTACCGCCAATTAATACCTTCGCGCCCTCTTCTTGCCCGACCTTCAAATAGCTCATGATCTTATCAAACTGTTCGTCTGATGCTTGCGCCCCGACCTGGGTCTCGGTGTCGAGCGGGTTACCCTGTTTTATCGTGCCTGCGCGCTCAATCACGCGTGCGATAAAGTCGTCATAGATACTTTCCTGGATCAGCGCGCGCGACGGACAGGTGCACACTTCGCCTTGGTTGAAAAAGCCAAGCAACAGGCCTTCTACCGCTTTATTGATATATGCTTCTTCTTGCTGCATCACATCTTCAAAATAGATGTTGGGGGATTTACCGCCCAGCTCAACGGTTGAAGGAATGAGGTTTTCTGCCGCGCAACGTAGAATGTGATGACCCACTGGCGTAGAGCCTGTGAACGCCAGTTTGGCAATCCGAGACGACGTCGCAAGCGCTTGGCCCGCCTCTGCGCCATAACCATTGACCACGTTAACCACACCAGCAGGCAGCAGATCGCCAATCAACTCCATCAATAGCAAGATGGTCGTCGGGGTTTGCTCGGCCGGCTTGAGTACCACGCAGTTGCCCGCCGCCAAGGCCGGCGCAAGCTTCCATGACGCCATCAGTAAGGGGAAGTTCCACGGAATGATCTGCCCCACAACACCTAAAGGCTCGTAAATATGATACGCCACTGTACCCGCATCCAGCTCCGCCGCAGTACCTTCTTGGGCGCGAATACAACCGGCAAAGTAACGGAAATGATCGGCGCAGAGAGGAATATCCGCCGCCAAGGTTTCACGTACCGCTTTACCGTTTTCCCAGGTTTCCGCCACGGCGAGCATTTCGAGGTTCGCTTCAATCCGATCCGCTATTTTTAACAAAATATTGGCCCGATCAGTGACAGAGGTTTTGCCCCATGCGTCTTTCGCGCGATGCGCCGCATCCAGTGCCAGATCCACATCGTCGCTACTTGAGCGCGGCACTTCAGCAAGGGTTTCGCCAGTGCACGGTGACGTATTGGCAAAATACTGCCCTTTCACCGGCGGCACCCATTCACCACCGATAAAGTTTTGATAACGCGACTTAAAGCTAACCACTGACCCATCTGTTCCTGGTTTTGCGTAGATCATACTCTTTCCTTATTCCGTGTTTGAGTAGATGGCGGAGCACGTACTGCTCTCTCCTTGCCGTTATTGCTCAAAAAGCGTGGCAGAGATTTTATTGGCTGGGTATTAGGCGAAAGTCGCAGTGAGACATGGGCAACAGAAGCGAATAGGCAGAATCTTCAGGTATAAAAAAACCGCGCATGTGCGCGGTTTTTTACTCGTTGCCTTGACGCTCAACCGATTAAAAGTCGAGTTCTGCACCGACAAAGAAGCCAGTCACATCAAGCTCTCCGTCATTATTGTCAAAGTAGTCGAAGTCATGGTCGATCATGCGATAACCGCCTCGCACGTTCAAATCAGCGGCCACTAAACCTAACTGATATTGCAAGCCCGCTTCGGCATCCAAGGTGCTGGTGCCATCAAACTCGCCTTTGCTCACGGTGGCAAATACAAATAAAGGCGTGCCGACTAGACCTACACGTGCATCGGCATAAATGTTCGGTTGCCACTCGTCAAAGCTTTGCCCTTGAAACTTGCCAGATTGGAAACGCTGCATATTAATGCCCGCATCGACCGACACGAGATCGTTATCGAGAAACTCGTAATAGGCAACAAAGTCGATTTGGTCAAAATCAACATCAGGGTTATCCACGCTCACCGAGGTTTGGCGGATTTTCGCATTGGGGATCAATGGTAACGGATGCTCAATCGCCGCGTAATAAGAGCCAGCAGTGCTCGCATCATCGGCTTCTACATTATTGACGTCAGCATCCATAAACCAGGCATCCGCCCCTACTTTACCGCCTGCCAAGGTATCAGCCTGAGCGGGCATGGCCAAAAACGCAGTGAGCGCTGCGGCGGCAAGCGTCATTGAAGTGGTTTTCATGAAACTCTCCACATTGTCGATTAAAAAAGGTCGTCACGCGGAGGCGGCAAAGCCATGCCTTGTCGCCGATTGCTTAGAATGATAGCAAGCTTTGTGCCGAGGTGAAGAGAAAAACCCGCAACGGCGTGTGTTTGCTGTGTCGACGCGCAAATTTTGTGCGCTTAACGGCGACGGAATCGTGCCCAGCGCTTTTCGTTGATAATCACTTCAGGCTCACCTTTGCGGCTGCGACGCTGGCGTTTAACAAGCCACACAACCAAGGCGATCACCAACAGCCATGGTAGTAGCTTAAGCAGCGTACCTATCATCCCGGCCAACATCATCACGGCAAAGCCGGCCAGCATGGCCAGCACCATGCCCATGATGCTTACGCCTGTCATAAACAATACAACAGCAAAGCCAATCAGAAAGAGTATTTCGATCATTGCGATCTCCTTGTCTTGATAGCGAGACAGACTTTGCAGGTTTCAGGCCAATTTGTCACTCTATATTTTCTCATTAATTCAATGGATTACAGCGTTGCCTTCAGGTCTCCATGAAGGTGCGGTTATATTTTCACCAATAATTGGTGCTTTTCACCGGTTCAGGCATCAAGCCATTGCTCAGGGATATGGCTCATTGCGGTGGTCAGTACCTCAACACCCGCACCCGGCTTGTGCGCATTCTCGCTGATATAGCGGCGCCATTGCCGCGCGCCTGGCATATTTTGGAACAGACCTAACATATGGCGGCTAATATGGTTGAGTTGCGCCCCTTGAGTGAGCTGCTGTTCAATGTATGGGAACATCGCCTCGACTGCTTGGCGACGTGTAATGCGAGGGGTTGTCTTGCCAAATAAACGCTGATCGACCTCGGCCAACATAAACGGGCTCTGATAAGCTTGGCGGCCGACCATCACGCCATCAAGATGCGCTAGGTGCTGTTCCGCTTCCTCAAGGCTTTTCACCCCGCCATTGATGGCAAGTGTGAGGTGCGGAAAATCTTTTTTAAGCTGATAAACACGCGGGTAATCCAGCGGCGGGATCTCCCGATTTTCTTTAGGACTCAGCCCTTTTAGCCACGCCTTACGTGCATGCACGGTAAACATATCACAACCACTCTTTTCACTGACGGTACCCACAAAGTCAGTCAAAAATTCGTAGCTGTCTTGCTCATCAATACCAATGCGGGTTTTCACCGTAATAGGCACATCGGTCACTTCGCGCATGGCAGCCACACTCTGCGCCACCAGCTCAGGCTCGGCCATTAAGCACGCCCCAAAACGCCCGTTTTGCACCCGATCCGACGGGCAACCAACGTTGAGGTTAATTTCATCATAACCACGCTCAGCCGCCAGCTTGGCGCATGTTGCCAAGTCCGCCGGATCCGATCCCCCCAGCTGCAACGCCACCGGATGCTCCTGTTCGTTGTAGGCAAGGTAATCGGCCTTACCATGAATGATCGCGCCTGTGGTGACCATCTCAGTAAACAGCAAAGTGTGTTCTGATAGTAAGCGATGAAAATACCGGCAGTGGCGATCGGTCCAATCGAGCATGGGCGCTACAGAGAAACGCTGCATCACCGTTTTAGGCGTCACATCAGGGCTGGCGGCGGTTTTGCTGGGGTTAGTCATGGTCTCGAATCTCTGCAATTACGTTGAACGACGGTCATTTTCGACAGGCGGACGCGGATTATACACATTGCACCGGTAAGATTTAAGCAGAACAGGTGAACGTGAAGGGTTTGAAATAGAAACGGGTGAGAATACGAACGCGGCTATAATGACCTAAAGTAGATGGCGACCCTTTTCTCCTAGCGCTGCTGCGAAAGCCGAAAGTATTTTTCTGCCACTAAGTAGCTGATCACCGCCTCTTTTTGTCGGTCGCGAAATTGGTTTACCCATTGATGAGCATTGTTGATGATCGCTTGTGCTTCATGCGGATGGGTGAGGTAGTAGTCGATGACTGCCTCTAGGTTGGAAAAATCGGCGTTGACCTCGGCATAGTGGACTCCAGGGATTAATTGGCCCTCCATAAACCAAGTTTCATATTCCATTGGGGGTGACAAGCAAAGCGAGTTAGAGGACATGATCCATTTTAAGTTGGTGGCAACGTCTTTCCCTTCCACACTGAGAATAAACTTATGCTGTAGCTGCGCTTGCGGTGTCAGCGGGGCTTTTCGATAGGCTTGGTCAGTATCATTCGCGGGGCGTGTATCCCCGACATCAATAGTTGGATGCGTGTAAAAGCGCTGAAGAAGCTGGCGGCGCTTGTGATTGAAGCAGCGCCCACGCCATACCGCGCTATCGCGTTTTTGCCCAAACGGCACGGGATCATTAATAAATTGGAAGTGACGCACCGCGTTGAGCTTGAGCAGGACGGCATTTTGATTGTCGCCATGAATCGGTCGGCTTTTCACGAATGCTGGCGTGGGCGGCGGTTGTGTCACATCGCCGCCTAAGTAATGCAGAAACCAACCATTTGGGAACCAGCGCATTACCCGCAATATATCGAGAAAATATACCGAGCCTTGATCTTGTCTCACACGGCCCGTCTGATGATCGCAATATTGCTCAGACAAACAAAATGGCGCATTCAAACGGTTATAGTAGCTGACGCGCTGGTCGATATCGGATTGATGTTGCTGATAAGTGGGGAAAAGTTTCCTGCGCATCCAAGTGCGATACCAATCATTAGGGATCGCATTGAGTGCCAAGTTATAACTATAGTAGCGGAGTTTATTCACGGCCTTGCTCCGTCAATCCATATGCAGGAAAGCCTAGTTGAGCAAGATGACGAGGGTATGAAATGGGCGAGAGAGCCGAACGAGGTGCTCTCTCGCGACAAGACTTATTCGATGGTGAATTTGCCTTTCATCACAGTCCAGTGGCCTGGGAATGAGCAGAAATAGGTTAAGTCTTTGCCTTGCAAACCTTCGGTTGAGAAGGTGATGGTGGTGCTTTCACCGCCGCCAATCAGCTTAGTGTGTGCCAAGATGCGATCGTCGCCTTGTGGCAGATAGTCGTTATCTGCGCCGGCACCGGCGCCTTTCATGGCGATATCTTGCAGGTTAGACGTTTCCGACAGCACCCAGTTGTGGCCCATAGAGGTCACAGGCATTGAGCCTTGATGCTCCAGCGTTAACGTGACTTCGCTGCAGCTTGCTGGTACGGACAACGATGACTGGTCGTAGGCCATTTTATCGCCGGTGGTGACAGTTAACTCACACTCATTGGCAGCCGCTTGCGTTGAAACAGACGCGAACGCCAGGGCGGCGAGGGCTAACAGTTTTTTCATCGGTACATACTCCTATTATGGATGTAAAGGTATGTTTTTAATGCCTGTGGCACGCTGTCATCATACTGACATGACAGCGCAAAACAGTTAGCCGATTCAAAAATCGACTGATTGGTTTTTATTTTTACTTCTATCATTACTGTAGGGTAACTGATCGCGATCAAGTGATATTGGACTACCTATTTACACTTGTGGCAAAGCGCATAGGATGACGATAGGTGGGGTGCGATGTTATACAGCTATGGTAATATAACTGACTGACTGTTAGCACTTTGAGGCGCTATGACCAACACCACTGGGTTACTGCACCGCGCACAGCAGCTTTGCGAGCAACGCGGCGTGCGATTAACGCCGCAGCGGACGCGCGTTTACGAGATTATCGCCAACTATTCACGTGCGATCACCGCCTATGAGCTGCTAGACGAGCTGCGTGAAACAGAGCCACAAGCCAAACCACCAACGGTTTATCGTGCGCTAGACTTTCTGTTAGCGCAGGGGTTTGTGCATAAGGTGGAGTCAACCAATAGCTATATCGCTTGTTGTCATCTTGGCCACCAGGGGCACTGCTCCCAACTGCTCATCTGTGATCAATGCGGCACCGTGGAAGAGTGTCACACTGAGGAGCTTTCTGAGGCGTTGCGTGAAAAGGCGCAAACAATGGGGTTTGAGGTCCAACATCACGTGATTGAAACCCATGGTACCTGCGCACAATGCCTAGCTCACTAATACTGAATTGATTAGGACGGACATTCTTTATGGAAGCACAATTCGTCAACCCGTTTCTTACTTCACTGATCA
This sequence comes from Salinivibrio sp. ML290, assembly GCF_001995695.1. Taxonomy (NCBI): domain Bacteria; kingdom Pseudomonadati; phylum Pseudomonadota; class Gammaproteobacteria; order Vibrionales; family Vibrionaceae; genus Salinivibrio; species Salinivibrio sp. ML290. The sequence continues at coordinate 130,625 of NZ_MUEY01000004.1, forward strand.
ATGTGCTACAGACGATGGCACAGCTGGAAATCCAGCCAGAGAAGCCTCACTTGAAAAAGTCAGAGATCGCCAAAGGGGACGTTTCTGGGTTAATTGGCATGGTCGGCCCACAGACTAAGGGCTCCTTTTCCGTCACCTTTGATGAAGATATGGCGCTTGAAATCATGCAGCGTATGCTTGGAGAGCGGTCCGAGTCGATTGATGAAGAAGTGACGGATATGGTCGGTGAGATCACCAATATGGTGACAGGTGGTGCGAAGCGTATTTTGTCAGAAAAGGGCTTCGAATTTGAGATGGCGACCCCTGTGGTCGTATCCGGCAAAGGCCATACCATCAACCACAAAAGTGATGGGCCTGTGATCATCATGCCATTTAAATCCCCGCACGGCACTGCCTTTATTGAGATCTGCTTCGATCACTAAACGGACATACGTCGCAAGCGATCAAGCGCTGAGCCAAAGGCGATAGCTCACTAGGCGGCCTCCAATGATTGGCCCCAAAAATATAAAAACGCCGCGATAACCATCGCGGCGTTTGACTTTCTCAATCACGGTTCCGCTCAGCTTAGGCTTGGCGCCACTGCTTAAACGCGTTGATCAGGCCATTGGTTGAGCTATCGTGGCTTTCGACCTGCTGCGCATCACCGAGCTCAGGCAGAATGTTACTCGCCAGCTGTTTACCGAGCTCAACACCCCACTGATCAAAGCTGAAGATATTCCAAATCACCCCTTGGGTGAAAATCTTGTGCTCATACATGGCAATCAGCGCGCCGAGTGTATAAGGGGTAATTTTCTCCACCAAAATCGAGTTGGTTGGACGGTTGCCTTCAAACACTTTAAATGGCGCAATCGCAGCCACTTCTTCAGCTGATTTGCCCGCTTGCGTCAACTCAGCTTCGACTTGCTCACGGCTCTTACCAAAGGCTAGCGCTTCCGTCTGGGCGAAGAAGTTCGCCATCAATTTGGCGTGATGGTCGCCAATCGCATTATGACTGTGCACTGGAGCAATGAAGTCGCATGGGATCAACTTGGTGCCTTGGTGGATCAGCTGGTAGAAAGCGTGCTGACCATTCGTGCCTGGCTCGCCCCAGATGATAGGCCCTGTTTGGTAGTCAACCGGGCGACCATTGCGGTCGACATACTTACCGTTTGATTCCATATTGCCTTGCTGGAAGTAAGCCGCAAAACGGTGCATGTATTGGTCATACGGTAAAATAGCTTCTGATTCCGCCCCGTGAAAGTTGTTGTACCAAAGACCAATCAGTGCCAACAAAACCGGCATGTTCTGTGCCATCGGCGCGGTTTTGAAGTGATTGTCCATTTGGTGCGCACCATCAAGCAGCGCGACAAAGTTGTCGTAACCTACACCCAAGCAGATAGACAGACCAATCGCCGACCATAGTGAGTAGCGGCCGCCAACCCAATCCCAGAACTCGAACATGTTGGCGGTATCAATACCAAAATTCGCCACGGCATCGGCATTGGTTGATAGCGCGGCAAAATGCTTCGCCACCTGGGTCTCATCCCCTGCTGCATTCATAAACCAGTCTCGCGCCGTGTGTGCGTTGGTCATGGTTTCTTGGGTGGTAAAGGTTTTTGACGCCACCAAGAACAAGGTGGTTTCCGGGTTAAGATCTTTTAACGTCTCAGCCATATGGGTGCCGTCGACATTAGAGACAAAGTGCAGGTTAAGGTGATTCTTATACGGCGCCAACGCTTCAGTGACCATATAAGGACCCAAGTCTGATCCGCCGATACCAATATTCACCACATCGGTGATCGCTTTACCGGTATAACCTTTCCATTCGCCACTGATCACGCGCTCGGAAAAAGACTGCATCTGCGTCAGTACCGCATTAACCTTAGGCATCACATCTTCGCCGTCAACCATCACAGGCGTGTTGCTACGATTACGTAGTGCTGTGTGGAGAACCGCGCGATCTTCTGTACGGTTGATTTTCTCACCGCTAAACATTGACTCAATCGCTTCAGCTACCCCGGTTTCGTCGGCGAGTGCCAATAACTTGGTCAGCGTTTCTTCGCTGATCAAGTTTTTGGAATAATCCAACAGAATGCTGTCTTCGAATTGCGTTGAGAAGTGGGCAAATCGCTCTGGGTTATCAGCAAACAGATCAGCCAGTGTGTAGTCCTGCGCTTCTTCAAAATGGGCGGTCAGTGATTGCCACGCCACGGTCTGAGTGGGATTCGTTGTCTTTAGCATCATGTCATCCAAATCGCGTTGTGAGTGCTGCTGTGGGTATCACAGCAGGCAAGGATCCTGTATAACGTCAGCACCACCACGCTGTACGCAGCGGTCATTGGTGTAATATTACATAATCATGGCTCGATTCTCACATCTAATCGCTGTGAGTAGGTTGCGATCAATCATAGAATAGTTGGATCGCCTGTGAGCCAACAGCATACGATAAAGATCACAACAAGGATTGCTTATGTGGTATCAAACTGAGATTCGTCTGCGTGCTCGGCCGCGCGGGTTTCACCTGATCACCGACGAGATCGTGCACGCGCTACCCATGTTGGGCGACATGGATGTAGGTATGGTGCAAGTGTTTATCAAGCACACCTCGGCGAGCTTAACCCTCAATGAAAACGCCGACCCGACCGTGCGCCAAGATATGGAGGCGCACTTTAATCACTCAGTACCTGAGCGAGCGCCTTATTATCGCCACACCTACGAAGGGGACGATGACATGCCAGCGCATATCAAAGCGTCATTGTTAGGCGCAAGCGTCACGGTGCCCATCAGCCAAGGTCGGCTGAATTTAGGCACGTGGCAAGGGATTTATCTGGGCGAGCATCGCGATGAGGGCGGCATGCGTACCTTGGTAGTGACCCTGCAAGGCGCACCACAAGCCAACGTCTAGTCTCGCTGGCCAGCATGCGTTTCGATAAGGGGGCGGGGCCTAACCCGCCGCCCGCCGCTCAGAGGTGGTGGTCAGGTATTGGCGCGGCACTCGGCCGGTCACTTGGCACACGAGCTCATAGCCGATGGTATCGACCAAGCGGGCAATGCGCTCGACGGGAAGCTCGGGCCCCCATAACACCGCCTCATCCCCCACTTTGTCAGTGGCATCTGGCCCTAAATCGACCGTGATCATATCCATCGATACCCGCCCAGCAAGTGGCACTTCGCGGCCATTCAACCAAACAGGGGTGCCATCGGGCGCCAGTCGTGGGTAGCCATCGCCATAACCGATGGCTATCACACCAATCAGCGTATCGCGCTCGCTACGCCAGCGCGCGCCATACCCTACCGGCTCACCGGCTTTTAGCTTGCGAACGGCCATCACCCTTGAGGTTAAGCGCATCGCCGGTTTTAAGCCCAGCTGTTCACCCGTCAGTTCAATCCGCGACGAAATACCATATAGGCAAATGCCGGGTCGCACCCAATCAAAGTGACTTTGCGGCCAAAACAAGGTTCCCGACGACGCCGCCAGTGAGCGTTCACCCGGCAGTCCTTCTGTCACCTGTGTGAAGGTGTCTACTTGCGCTTGCGTAATGGGGTTATCCATTTCATCGGCACAACCAAAATGACTGAGAAAGCCGATGTCAGGCGCCACATTGTCACACGCTGTCAGGGCAGAGAGCGCGTCTGGTACTTGGTCCGGCTCGAAACCTAAGCGATGCATCCCTGAGTCGACCTTTAACCACACGGGTAACGGCTCACTCAGTGCCGCGTTAGTCAGCATGGTGACTTGCTCATCACAGTGCACCGTGGCGGTCAGTTGGTGTTCAACCAATAGCGGCAGCTCGTCGGCTTCATAAAAACCTTCCAACAAAACAATAGGCAAGCGTATACCGGCCTGTCGTAACGTCAGTGCTTCTTCAATCCGTGCCACCCCAAAAGCATCGCTATAAGGCGCAAGTGTGGAGGCCACTGAGACCAAACCATGGCCGTAACCATCCGATTTAACCACTGTCATCACTTTGCTATTGGGCGCTTGGCGACGCATCACCTGGATGTTGTGTATCATCGCCTCCGGATCGATAACGGCTTTGGCCGCATTCGTCATGATAAAAGGATTACTCGTCATCAAACGCCGGCCCTGCATAATTATCAAATCGCGAATACTGCCCTTGGAAAGTCAGTCGTACTGAGCCAATCGGGCCGTTACGCTGTTTACCAATCAGGATTTCTGCAATCCCTTTCATCGCACTTTCCGGGTTATAGACTTCGTCGCGGTAAATAAACATGATCAAGTCAGCATCCTGCTCAATGGCACCCGATTCACGCAAATCCGAGTTAACCGGGCGTTTGTCGGCCCGTTGCTCCAACGAACGGTTAAGCTGTGATAGCGCCACCACAGGCACATTCAGCTCTTTCGCGAGCGCTTTGAGGGAGCGGGAGATCTCGGCAATCTCAAGAGTTCGATTCTCTTGCAAGCCAGGAACACGCATTAGCTGCAGATAGTCGACCATGATCATGCTCACCCCACCATGCTCACGGGCAACACGGCGCGCGCGTGAACGCACATCCGTCGGCGTCAGGCCGGAGCTGTCATCGATGTACATGTTCTTTTTCTGCATTAAGATCCCCATCGATGACGAGATACGCGCCCAGTCTTCATCATCAAGCTGACCGGTACGGATCTTGGTTTGGTCAACCCGTGAGAGCGAGGCCAACATACGCATCATCAGCTGTTCAGCTGGCATCTCGAGCGAGAAAATGAGTACCGGCTTTTCTTGATCCATCGCCGCGTTTTCACACAGGTTCATCGCAAAGGTGGTTTTACCCATTGAAGGACGAGCCGCCACGATCACAAGATCAGAAGGCTGCAAACCTGCCGTTTTCTTGTTCAGATCAGTAAAGCCGGTCGATACGCCCGTGACCCCATCTTGTGGGGTTTTGAAAAGCTCTTCGATACGCTCAAGGGTTTTACTGAGCACCGAGTCGATATGTTGCGGCCCTTCGGTCTCACTGGTTCGTGACTCAGCAATCGCAAACACCTTGCTCTCCGCCATATCGAGCAGATCTTCTGACGTGCGTCCTTGGGTGTCATAGCCGGCATCCGCAATTTCATTGGCTACCCCGATCAGGTTACGAACCATGGCTCGTTCGCGGACAATATCCGCATAAGCGACAATATTCGCCGCACTTGGCGTATTTTTAGCCAACTCAGCCAGATAAGCAAAGCCGCCTACATCATCCAAATGACCCGTTTTTTCTAAGTGTTCAGATAAGGTGATTAAGTCAAGCGGCTTGCCTTCATCAAGCAAAGACTTGGTGGACTCATAAATCAATCGGTGCGGACGACTATAAAAGTCATGGCCGACCACTTTTTCCGCAACCGCGTCCCAACGTTCGTTATCCAACATCAAACCACCCAACACAGACTGCTCGGCTTCGATAGAGTGTGGGGGCACTTTGAGGTTAGCGACTTGCTGATCTTTTGCGGGTTTACGATTGTCTGCCATAAAAACTCACCTATTGCTACTGGGGGTCATTATACCCGCTGTCCTCGCAGGACGCTGCCCCATACAGCATTTTTTTCCAAACGCTGAATAAGTCCCCGAGATTTTAACTTAAATTTGACCGCCTAGGAGGCCAGGACACCTAGGATAAGGCGCGATATTGTCAACAGGTGATTCACGATGAAAGTGCCGTCCCTCTTCCTTGTGATGTCCACATTATATATCCCTTTTAGCCACGCCACGGAGACCACGTCATCCCCTTGGCAAAGTGATTTGTCGTTAGGACTGCAACAGTTAAGCGGCAATGCCGATTCACAAACAGTCAACGGGGAAGTGAATGGCCAATATGATGGCGAACAAACACGTTATCAAGCCAGCGCGAGCGTGCTACAAGTGGAAAAAGATGGCGAGGAAGATAAACGTAAAACAGAATTAGAAGCCCAAGCAAACCGTGGTATTAGCGCGCGCAGCTATGTCTTACTGAACGCTACCTATGTCGCTGACCGCTACGGTCCCTATTACGATGACTTTATGTTGGCCACAGGGCTTGGCCACCAATGGTGGCAAAGTGACACCTTCCAACTCAGCACGGAAGTGGGGCCAGGGTATCGCTACCAGCGTCCCAATCTTGATGAAATCGACGATGACGATCTCATCATGCCTTACTCGGTTCGCGAGCCGGTGATTCGTGCACAGGCTAAAGGAGAGTGGCAACTGGTCGACAGTGTCAGCTTAGAGGGGAGAAGCATTGTAATCTCGGGCGCCAGTAATACCAGCGTGGAAGCTGCCGTCACTCTGGCTTCTACCATTACCGAAAAGCTTTCGATAAAAATAACCAGCAAACACAACTATATGACGGATGTGCCACCAGGATTGAAGCACCACGACAGCGTGCTAACCGTCGGCCTCCGCTATCAGTGGCTATAAAAAAACCAGCCCGAGGGCTGGCTTTTTATCAACGTTTTGATGCGCGATTAAGCAGCAACAACGTTTACTTTTACGGTTGCGAACACGTCATAGTGCAGCTGTACGCTGATTTCGTACTCACCAGTGTGACGCAATGCGCCCTCTGGTAGACGCACTTCGTTTTTCGCAATTTCAACGCCTGCTGCAGTCACAGCATCAGCGATGTCACGGGTACCGATAGAACCAAATAGTTTACCTTCATCACCCGCTTTAGACGCGATTTCAACCGCTTCTAGTGCTTCAACTTTTTCTGCACGCGCTTGAGCGGCTGCCAGTTGCTCAGCAACTTTCGCTTCTAGCTCAGCACGACGTGCTTCAAAGTGTTCGATGTTGGCTTTGGTTGCCATAACTGCTTTACCCTGAGGGATAAGGAAATTACGCGCATAACCAGATTTAACAGTTACCTGATCACCTAGGCCACCCAGGTTACCGATTTTATCAAGTAGAATAACTTGCATTCTTCAATCCTCTCTAACTTGGACAGTTCCGATTACTGATGCTTGTCAGTGTACGGCAGCAGGGCCAGGTAACGAGCGCGCTTAATAGCACGAGCCAGTTGACGCTGATACTTAGCACGAGTACCAGTGATACGGCTAGGTACGATTTTACCTGATTCGGTAATGTAATTTTTTAGAGTCGCTACATCTTTGTAGTCGATCTCTGTAACGCCTTCTGCAGTGAAACGGCAGAATTTACGACGACGGAAGAAACGTGCCATGGGCTTATCTCCTGATCTAAATGTCTATGATGTTGTCGGCATGCAATACCCATTTACCCTCGCCTTGTCGGCTGGTTTGGTAGGCGAGAAACCCGCTTACCTTGATATGGCTGCCTAAAACTAAATTTTGCGTTTGTTGTGTTGACACTTGCCCACTGGCTACCACAGATAAGCGACAAAACACTTGTCGAGGTAGGTCAGCTTCAACCTGCGTGGAACGGTGCTCTAACACAAAGTGACAGTGCGGAATTCCTGCAGGACTTTGGCGACGGACCGGACCTTTACTGATAACACCAGCAAGCTCCAACCGATTGGTCATCACAGCAATTACTCAGCTGCGTTTTCGCCTTCAGCTTGCGCTTCAGCTTTTGCTTCTGGTTTCGCTTCTGGGCGCTCTTCACGCTTAGCGGTACGCTCTTCTTTAGCCTTCATCATGACAGATGGCTCAGTGATAGCGTCTTTGGTACGCATGATCATGTTACGGATCACCGCGTCGTTGAAGCGGAACATGCTTTCCAGCTCGTCAATCACAGCCTGCTCAGCTTCTACGTTCATCAGAACATAGTGTGCTTTGTGCAGCTTGTTGATTGGGTAAGCCAGTTGACGACGGCCCCAGTCTTCTAGACGGTGGATTTGACCGCCTGCATCTTTGATAGACGCAGTGTAACGCTCGATCATGCCAGCAACTTGCTCGCTTTGATCAGGGTGCACCATGAATACGATTTCGTAATGACGCATTGAGTTGCTCCTTACGGATTAATCAGCTTCCACAATTGGCTCGGTCGTCCAGCGGAAGCAAGGAACGAAAAGTAAAAGACCGAGAATCAGGCGCGAGATATTACAGAATTGCAGCGGCATAAGCAAACAGATTTTCTCTTTATCCGCTTTTCTTTCTGTCACCGTGTCACCACAACGTCAAAAGGCCCTCGCTGCGTTACTTATCGGAACACGCGCCTTATCCTCCCCCTTTACAACATAGAATGTGCGCACCACTTAATTCGCTCAAAACAACAACCTACTGATAACATTCTCCGTGACATAGACCGAAAAAGCATGACAAATCGCAAAAAAATCAAGAAATCAAGCCTGCAAACTGTCAAGTTTGTTTAATTTTCAACCGACATCACGCTATTAATGCGCTTCTTTTTTATCGATAATTAATTTCTGAACCCGCGCTCAAATTATTACACCTTCGCCTCCATTTCTTGGCATTCATTGCCCAATATAACCACTTTGTTGCCTAGACTTGACCTGAAAGTCGGTTTTTTAGTGCAAAAAGCGTAGGGAAGGACGCATCAATCGCTAACTGTATTGATGAAATTCGCTTCAAAAATTTTGGGAGCAAAATATGAAACTGATGACGCCATCACGTGCCGTCGCGCTAGGTTTGGCGGGGCTCGCGTTAACTAGCCCCAGCGTGCATGCTGCGGTTGATTGCCAGCCTCTGCCCGATTGGCAGAATGGCAATACCTACACCAAAGGGAATCAAGTCAAAGCGGACAATACCGCCTATGAGGCAAGGTGGTGGACGCAAGCCGATCCTGCCACTCAGTCTGGCGAGTGGAAAGCATGGAAAATCCTCGGCCAGTGCGCGGGCAGCGTTAACCAAGCCCCTACCGCAACCTTAACCGTGTCACCGTCTGGACCCGTTGAGGTTGGCGACACACTCACCTTCACCCTCGCCGGGGCCGATACGGATGGCACAGTGACCTCATTCGTACTCTCACAAGGCGACACTGTCTTATATGAAGGTGCAGAAGCGACCACCATTGACTGGCAAGCCGAACAAACGGGGCGCTTTACGTTTAGTCTCACCGTGACCGACGACAAAGGCGCGACCGATACCCAAACATTGCAACAGGTAGTGGGGGATGACCAAACCGGCGGCGATGAGTATGCCTGTCGTCCGGCTGGTTTATACACCACCCCAGATGTCGACGTGCCATATTGTTCGGTGTATGACGAGAACGGCCTTGAAGACATGGGCGCCGATCACCCTCGCCGTGTTATCGGCTATTTCACCAGCTGGCGAAACGGTGCCAACGGCCAGCCCGCTTATTTAGTCAGCGATATTCCTTGGGAAAAGATTACCCACATTAACTACGCCTTTGCTCACGTCAACGCGGACAACCAATTGTCTATCGGCGATCCCAATGCACCCGATAATCCAGCGACCCAGATGACCTGGCCGGGCGTGGCCGGCGCAGAGATGGATCCAACCCTGCCGTACAAAGGCCACTTTAACTTGCTCAACAAGTATAAAAAGCAGCACCCCGACGTGAAAACGCTGATCTCCGTGGGTGGCTGGGCCGAAACTGGGGGCTACTTCGGTGAAAACGGCGAGCGTATCGACAGTGGCGGTTTCTACACCATGACCACCAATGCCGATGGCAGCGTCAACCAAGCAGGCATTAAGGCTTTCACCGACAGTGCCGTCGCCTTCTTGCGCCAGTATGGCTTTGATGGTCTAGACATTGATTATGAATACCCATCGTCAATGAAAGACTCGGGGCATCCGGACGATTTCGAGTACTCTAACCCACGTCGGGCGCACTTGAATAAATCCTACCAAGTGCTGATGAAATCGCTACGTGAAGCGCTCGATAAAGCCAGTGCACAAGATGGCAAGCACTATATGCTGACCATCGCCGCACCGTCATCGGGTTACTTATTGCGCGGGATGGAAACTTTCCAAACCACCCAATACTTAGATTACGTCAACATCATGAGCTATGACCTACATGGGGCATGGAATGATCATGTTGGCCATCAAGCGCCACTGTATGACACCGGCGAAGACTCAGAGCTTAAACAGTGGAATGTCTACCAAACGCCTGAATTTGAGGGGATTGGTTATTTAAATACCGACTGGGCAGCAACCTATTTTATGGGCGGTATGTCACCCGGCCGTATCAATATCGGTATCCCGTATTACACCCGCGGCTTTAAAGACGTACAAGGCGGCGATAAAGGCCTTTGGGGACGCGCACCACTGCCAAACCAAAGCGAGTGCCCAGCCGGCACCGGTGTCGGTGAGAAAAACAAATGCGGCAACGGTGCAGTTGGGATAGATAACCTTTGGCATGATGTGGACGAGCTCGGCAACGAAGTGCCTGCTGGCTCTAATCCTTTGTGGCATGTGAAAAACCTGCTCGACGGCAAACTACCGGCCTATGCCGCGAAGTACGGGCTCGACCCTGAACAAGATCCTAGCGATCGCCTCACCGGTAGCTATCAAGCTTATTACGATGATATCGCCAAAGCGCCATGGGTTTGGAACGAGGAAAAAGGCGTATTCCTGTCGATGGAAGACGAAACCTCGATGGCCGAAAAAGTCGACTACGTGATCAATAAAGGTCTAGGCGGGGTGATGTTCTGGGAGCTGGCGGGGGATTATCGCTATGATGATCAGCGTCAAGCCTACTTTATGGGCGATACCCTGACTTCGCTGGCGTACCAAACCTTTAACCAAGCTGGCAGCGACTACTCACTGCAACGTGGCGATGCCAACTTCCAAGTGCCAAGCGAGCAAGTGGATGTCACCTTTGACGCGCTGAACTTCCCAGTGGGCGATGACAACTATCCTATTCGCCCCACGTTCCGCTTTACCAACCACTCGGATCTGGACTTATCGGGCGCCACCATCAGCTTTGATGTGCCCGTGTCTACCTCGGCCATTTTTAAATCTGACTGGAACGCTCAGAAAAAGCTACGCATGGAAGTGGTCCGTGATAGCAGCAACGCCAGTGGCAACAACATCGGCGGGTTTGATGCCACGCACCATCGCTTTGCCATCACCCTGATTAACGAATGGGGCGGCATTGAGCAAAGCTTTAAGCCCGGTGAAACCTTGGATGCTCAGGTGATGTATTACATGCCGATCACCAACCCGACCAATATCACCATCGAAAAAGATGGCCAGCGTTATGCGGTGAAGCAGGAGTATCCAAGCCTTCCGCCTGCGCTACCCGGTAGCACCAGCCAAAGTGGCGGAGAGTCTCAGTGTCCCGGCGTCGATGTTGCCAGCCTGAGTACCTACCCTAACTGGCCTAACGGGGGCAACCATGCCAGCGGTGGCGACCAACTTATCTACCAAGAGGCGGTATGGGAAGCCAAGTGGTGGACCCAAGCGGCACCCGGTGGTCAAGCTTGGCGCCAAGTCTGCAGCCTCTAATCCATTTCTGGTCTTGAATGCGGGGGCTGCGTGCCCCCGTTAAGGAGTCGTTATGTTCAAGTCTTCGTTCACACAGTTTTCCTGCCGTACCGCCGTGGCCCTTGCGTTGGTCGCAAGCAGTTCACAGGTGATGGCACATGGCTATTTAGACAGCCCCAAAGCGCGCCAAGCGATTTGCCATGAGCAAGGGGGCTACTGGTGGCCTTCAGATGGGTCACGTATTCCCAATGCCGCCTGTCGCGCTGCGTTCTTAGAGTCGGGGCACTACCCGTTTGTACAACACCACGAATCAGCGCAATTGGTGGCGGATTATCGCAATATGGATGCGGTGAAAGCGGCCGTTACCGATGGCAACTTATGTGGTGCCGGCGATCCCAATAAAGCCGGGATCAGTTTGCCCTCACCGGATTGGCAACGCACCGAGGTCACCCCAGATGGCAACGGCCAAATTGATGTACGCTTTCGCGCCACCACGCCTCATAACCCAAGCTTTTGGGAAATTTATCTCACCAAGCCAGATTACAACGGCGCGACCGATGCGCTGACGTGGGATGATCTCGAGAAGATCGACACCTTTGGCGACCTGCCCATTGTGATCGGCGATGACGGAAACCGTTATTACGAGATGACCGTGACCCTGCCCGCCGATCGTCAAGGTGACGCCATTCTCTATAGCCGTTGGCAACGCATTGATCCGGCCGGTGAAGGCTTCTACAACTGTGCCGACATCACCATCACCCCCAGTCAGACAGCGCCAGCCCAATGGCACGAGCTGGGCTACTTTGTCCCACATCCACAAATGGCAGCTTTGGGCGATCGCGTGCGTGCCCGCTTGCACAACCGCCAAGGCCAAGAAGTGGTAGATGTCACACTCACTCTGACGGACCAAAATGTGGCGGATTGGCCACACGCGCTGGCCAGCCTTATCGAACAACAAGCTAACGAGCCCTTACGTATCGGGGTGATGCGCAACGATGAGATCCAGTTTAATGCCGATGACGTGGTGCAAAACCAAGTCTTTAGCCATCACGATAGCTATAGCTTCAACCTGTCGGTGATCCCGGCTACCGACGAACCCACCAGCGACCTGCCCGCGTGGCGCGCTTCTGAGGTCTATGTGGCCAAGGATCGCGTGCGCTACGGCGATAACATCTACCAAGCAAAATGGTGGACACGAAACGAGCAACCCGGCGCTGCCCTTGTTTGGCAACGCGTGACACAATAAGGAGCAAACATGAAGCCAATGACCCTACTCTCTCTGGCGATTGCTGGGGCACTGGGTGCCAGCCACGCCGTGGCGGCCCCCTCAACCCCAAGTTTGGACTGGAAGCCACAAAACTATTCTTTTGTTGAAGTCGACGAATATGGCCGCGGATCGTACAAAGATCTGGTGCAACGCGTGGACGAAGTCCAAATTGAAATTAAATGGAATGCCTGGTCCGGTGATGGCGGTGATAGCTACAAGGTGTACTTTGACGATCAAGTCGTTAATCAAGGCACCTTACCGGCAGGAACCAAATCTGGCGTTGTCACTTTCCCCTATGACAAAGGAGGCCGCCACCAGCTTAAACTCGCCTTGTGTGAAGGTGGCGTGGATGGCCAGTGTGCGACCAGTGCCGCCAAACCCATCGTGATCGCAGACACCGACGGCGTGCACCTTGACCCACTGCCGATGAATGTAGACCCGAACAACAATGACTACCCCAAACAGCCTGATACCGTGGTGGGGGCATACTTTGTCGAATGGGGCATTTATGGTCGTAACTTCGATGTCAGTCAGGTGCCCGCGGGGAATCTCACCCACATCTTATATGGCTTTATCCCCATTTGTGGCCCCAATGAGTCATTGGGCGACATCGAAAATGGCAACAGCTTGCGCGCACTAGAGCTCGCCTGCCAAGGCTCACAAGACTATGAAGTGGTGATCCACGATCCTTGGGCTGCGGTTCAGAAAAAACTGCCCGGCACACCAGCTAAAGATCCGATTGGTGGCACTTATGCGCAAATGATGGCGCTCAAGCAGCGCTACCCGGATCTGAAAATTCTCCCATCTGTGGGCGGCTGGACCCTATCAGACCCCTTCTATGATTTCACCGACAAAGCCAACCGTGACGTCTTTGTTGCCTCGATGAAAGAGTTCCTACAAACCTGGAAGTTCTATGATGGGGTCGACATTGACTGGGAATACCCAGGCGGTGGCGGTGCCAATCCAGATTTAGGCAATCCAGATAAAGACAGCCAAGCCTACGCGGCCTTAATGCGTGAGCTGCGCGCGATGTTGGATGAGCTCGAAGCCGATACCGGCCGTGAGTACCAACTCACCTCGGCCGTCGGTGCTGGTTATGACAAAATCGCCAACGTCGATTACAGCGCCAGCGCGCCGTACATGGATTATATCTTTGCCATGACCTACGACTTTTTCGGCGCATGGAATAATGTCACCGGTCACCAAACCGCCATTTACTGCGGCAGCCATATGAGCGCCGATGAATGTGATGGTACTGGCGTCGATGATAACGGCGAGCCCCGCAAAGGCCCTGCCTACACGCTCGATAATGGCGTGCAATTACTGCTAGAAAGCGGCGTACCACCGGAAAAAATGGTGATTGGCACCGCGATGTACGGCCGTGGCTGGGAAGGCGTTTTCCCTGCCAATGCGACCGATCCTAGCAACCCGATGACCGCACCCGGAAATGGCCCGATCAAAGGCAGCACCGCAGACGGTATTTGGGAAGCCGGTGTGATTGACTACAAAGGCATCGTCAAATCAATGCTCGGCAGTGCTGGGAACGGCATCAATGGTTTTCAACCCGGCTATGATGAGCAAGCCGAAGCGGCTTATGTTTGGAACCCAGACAACGGTAAGCTCGTCACTTATGACAACCAGCGCTCGGTCAAAGCCAAAGGCCAGTATGTACGTAATCATAACTTTGCCGGTTTGTTTGCTTGGGAAATCGATGCCGACAATGGCGATATCCTCAATGCGATGCACGAGGGATTAGCACAGGATGGTCAACCACCCGTCAATAATGCTCCTACCGTCACCCTTGCGCAGCAAAGCTATACGCTGGCGCCCGGAGCGTCGTTAACCATTGCTGCCAATGGGCGCGATCGGGATGGCGATGCCCTGACCTATCGCTGGCAAGGCGATGCGGCGTTGGCTCTGACCAATAGCGACACGGATTCGGTCACAGTGACCGCTCCCGATGTGAGTACCAGCACCGACTATTCCCTGTCGGTGACGGTGTCAGACGGCCAAGCCAATGCCGAGGCCAGCGCCATCATTAAGGTGGTGGTACCGGGTGAAAACCAAGCTCCTACCGTGGCACCTATCGCCCCTGTTAGCCTGAAAAGCGGTGAGCAAACCAGCGTGACGATTGAGGCAAACGACCCAGATGGCGATACACTCAGCTACACCTACCGTGCATCCGGCGATCTGGCCGTTTCTGGCACCGGTGATCAGGTGACGCTGACCGCGCCCACCGTGACAGAAAATCGCGACTATGTGGTCACGGTCGAGGTCAGCGATGGCGACAACACCACGCAAGCGCAATTCACGGTAACCGTGACGCCGGCCAGTGGCTTACCAACGTGGGATGAAAACACTGTGTATGTGGGCGGCGATCGTGTCCTGTATCAAGGGGTTGAGTATCGCGCCAAGTGGTGGACCAAAGACCAGCGCCCAGACCAAGGCGGCCCATGGGAGCGCGTCGGGGATAGCCAAGCCAACCAAAGCAGTGAATGGCAAGCGACCGTCGCTTATTCCGGTGGCACTGAAGTTGAATATAACAACCAACGCTACCAAGCCAAGTGGTGGACGCAAGGCGACAAGCCGGGCAGCGCCGCAGTCTGGCAATTACTGTAACGAGCTGCTTTTCCTACCAAATAAAAAACGCCCCAAGCTGGGGCGTTTTTCTTCAACGGTGGACAAGAGACAAGGCACTTAACGACGCTGACGCACCGCTTCATACAAGCAGACGCCGGTCGCCACGGACACGTTCAAGCTCGACACGCTACCCGCCATCGGGATCCGGATCAGCTCATCACAGGTTTCACGCGTCAAACGGCGCATGCCATCTCCTTCTGCGCCCATCACTAAGGCGAGCGGCCCCACCAATTTGGTGTCGTAAACATCATGATCGGCTTCACCCGCGGTGCCCACAAACCACACGCCCTGCTCTTTGAGCGCACGCATGGTTCGCGCTAAGTTGGTCACGCGCACCAAAGGCACCACTTCAGCGGCGCCACAGGCCACTTTTCGCGCCGTGGCATTGAGCTGAGCGGACTTGTCTTTCGGGACAATCACCGCACTGACTCCCGCCGCATCCGCGGTACGTAAGCACGCCCCCAAATTGTGCGGGTCGGTGACACCATCAAGAACCAGCAACAAAGGGTTCTCGGTATTGGCGAGGATCGCCTCCAAGTCATTTTCGTTGTACTGACGGCCCGCTTTGACACGTGCCACTATCCCTTGGTGCGACGCACCTTGGGTTTTGTCGTCTAAGGCCTTGCGACCCACTTGTTGGATGCTGACCCCCAACATCGCAATCTCATTTAGCACAGGTACCAGACGTTCATCCTGGCGCCCTTTTAACACCATCACTTCGATAAAGCGGGAAGGGTCGGTCGCTAAAATCGCTTTAACGGCATGAATACCGTAAATTACTTCATTACTCATGATTTACTTCTTTTTCTGACCCGCTTTGGCTTTTTGTTTCTTCGCCTTTTTCTTACGCGCTTTTTCCGCAGGCGATTTCACTTTACGCTTTTTGCCGTTTTTATCTGCAGGCGCCTTGTCTTCTTCAACACTTGGCACCGCACCACGTTTAAGCTGTTGGCGAACCGAGGTTCGCTCACGACGGGCTTGCGGGTCTTTATTCGACTCCGCTCGGCCTTTTTTACGTTTGTCACGAGCCGTTTTACCCGGGCGACGAGCTTTGCGTTCAGAGCCTACCAGCTCAAAGTCGATTTGTCGCTCATCCAAGTTCACCGCCAAGACTTTCACGGTTACCTGATCGCCGAGTCGGAACACACGGCCAGACCCTTCGCCCACCAGGCGTTGCCCTACCATATCAAAGCGATAGTAATCATTGTCGAGGTTGGAAATATGGACTAAACCATCGATATGTAGCTCATTAAGGCGGACAAAGAAACCAAAGCCAGTGACATTAGCAATCACGCCTTCCAGCTCATCGCCAACGTGATCTTGCATGTACTCACATTTGAGCCAGTCCGATACATCTCGGGTGGCATCATCGGCACGTCGCTCTGTTTTCGAGCATTGCTCACCCAGCACATCCATATCATCAAACGAGTAGTGATAGCCGCCAGTGGGTGTCCAACGATCTTGGTTTTTACCCGCTTGTTTGGCAATCAGGTATTTAAGCGCTCGGTGGAGAAGCAAATCCGGATAACGACGAATAGGCGAGGTAAAGTGCGCGTATTGCTTGAGCGCCAAACCAAAGTGGCCTTGGTTATCCGCTTGATACACCGCTTGCTTCATCGAGCGGAGCAGCATGGTTTGAATCAGTTCACTGTCAGCACGACCATGCACCACATGCATCAGCGCCGCGTAATCTTTCGGCGTCGGCTCAAGGCCGCCGCTGAGACTCAAGCCTAACTCGCCTAAGAAATCTTTAAAGCCGCTGAGGCGCTCTTCGCCCGGCGCTTCGTGGACACGATAAAGCGCCGGCTCTTTGTGTTTTTCCACAAAACGGGCAGACGCGACGTTGGCCAGGATCATACACTCTTCGATGATCTTGTGTGCATCATTACGCTCCACCGGCACAATGCGGTCGATTTTACGCTGTGCGTTGAAAATAAACTGGGTTTCCACCGTCTCGAATTCAATCGCCCCGCGTTGCTGACGTGCATCGCTCAGCACCTTATACATATCGTGTAAGGTTTCTAAGTGCGGGACCAGAGAACGGTAGCGCTCACGCAGCTCCTCGTCGCCTTCCAAGATATGGGACACCTTGGTATAGGTCAGACGCGCGTGGGAGTTCATCACCGCTTCGTAATGTTTGTAACCAGATAACGCCCCTGATTCTGAAATCGTCATCTCACACACCATACACAGGCGGTCGACTTGCGGATTCAGCGAGCATAAGCCATTAGAAAGCACTTCCGGCAACATCGGCACGACTTGGTTAGGGAAATACACCGAGTTGCCGCGGTTTTGCGCTTCTTTATCCAGCGCCGAGTCAGGACGCACATAGTAACTGACATCGGCAATCGCCACCCACAAGCGCCAGCCGCCAGAGCGTTTACGCTCACAATACACCGCATCATCAAAGTCGCGGGCATCTTCACCATCGATGGTCACCAGTGGTAAATCACGCAGATCGACACGCCCCTCTTTGGCTTTTTCTGGCACCTCTTCACTCAAGTTGTTGACTTGCTTGAGCACGGCATCCGGCCATTGATGGGGAATATCATGGGTGCGCAGTGCAATCTCGATTTCCATGCCCGGCGCCATGTTCTCGCCCAGCACTTCGACAATCTTACCGACAGGATTGGTTTGGCGGGTTGGCCGCTGCATGATCTCGACCACCACCACATTGCCCATACGCGCACCTTGGGTTTGTTCCTTGTCGATCACAATATCTTGACCAAGACGGCTATCATCGGGCACCACAAAGCCCATACCGTCTTCCACAAAGTAACGACCTACAATCTGGCCTTGGCGCGCTTCGAGCACGCGAACCACACGGGCTTCTTTGCGCCCACGCTTATCGGTACCAACACCTTGGGCTAAAATCACATCACCATGCATCACGCTCCGCATTTGATGATGCGGCAGCATCCAATCATCGTGGTTGCCTTTGCCTTCTGGACGCAGAAAGCCAAAACCGTCACGATGACCAATCACGGTCCCTTTGACCAAGTCCAACCGCTCGGGTAAGGCATAGCATTGGCGACGGGTGAACACCAATTGTCCATCACGCTCCATGGCGCGCAGGCGTCGACGTAGCCCTTCATACTGCTCATCACCAGCTAGGCCCAGATGTGAAAACAGATTATCGCGGCTCACTGGTGCCTTGAAGCTGCGGATAACTTCCAGCAAATGCTCGCGGCTGGGGACCGGATTCTCGTATTTCTCCGCTTCGCGTGCCTGATGAGGATCGGCTGCGAGGCTGCTCGGGGTATTATTTGTCGAACCTGTGTCTTGCGACATAGACCTTTTCCTATTGGCGTATGTTGATTTCATTATATCTGTAAACTGTCGCTATTGCGCCGCGATGATCGCAGTTTGACGTTTTGTTTCAGCGCCTTGCTTGCAGGCAACGAGAGGAGCATGGCGCATTGGCCATATCAAATCAGATTGGGAACAGATGTGTATAGAGAGTGTAACGGATTTTGCGCGCAAAGTCGCCTACTGACAAGACCGACGGCTACCAGTAGCTGGTGCGCCGTTTAGCACGGGCGATAATGTTTTGCGGCATCCGCGCCTCAAGTGCTGAACGTAACTGTGCGATACGATTACGGGTGCGAGAATCCGCGGTGATGGTTTGATATAACCAGCGGTAAGCGTCTTCATAATCAAGCGGCGAACCGACATCGTCCACCAGCAACTCTGCCAGCTGGATCCGGGCACGCGTATCCCCCAACGAGGCAGCTTCACGTAAATAAGGGATCGCACGGTGCTGATCTTGCTGCACCAGTGTGCCATTGGCGTAGTAACGGCCAATTTGCTCCAATGCGGCGGGTAGCCCTTGCTGAGCCGCTTGCTTCATGTAGTAAACACCGAGATCCGCGTCTTGCTCAACACACACCCCCCACGCCAGCATATCGCCATATAAAAATTCATAGGCAGGGGAGCCCACACGGGTGGCACGGGCTTCAATATCTTGTACGAGCTGGCATTCGTCTTGTTTGACGCGCTCAAGGTGAGAGTTGGTTTCAAACAGCGTGATAAGCTCACTTTCTTCGTATAAAGGCACAGCCGCCCCGACGTCCGCATGGGCCGTTGCTGTCGTCAGCGTCGCTGTCGTCAAAGAAAGTGAAAAAATCAGCGTTCGAAACTTCATGCCTACTCGCTATTCAACCAAGAAACCCAACAGCAACGCGCACGCTCGCCGTGTGCTTTTTTGTATCGGCACCTTGCATACTGACTTTAGCAAAGGCGGCAAGTTTTTTCCGCTTTCACGCGATTTGGCTTCCAACGCCACGCCAAAATATGAAAAAAGCCAGCGATCAACGCTGGCTTTTGGTATCGAACCGTCTTACGTGCTTAACTATTAAAAGGATGCACTTTGATAATGGTTTCGTTACGGTCTGGACCGGTCGAGACCACATCGATAGGCACACCAGTCAGCTCTTCGATACGCTTGATGTAGTTCAGTGCAGCTTGTGGGAGCTCATCCAGAGACTTCACCCCAAAGGTGTTTTCACTCCACCCCGGCATGCTTTCATAGATAGGCTCGATGTTCTCATACGCGTCAGCTGCTAGTGGAGACACCTCAACGGTTGAACCGTCTGCCATCTTGTAACCGGTACAGATTTTGATTTCTTCCAAGCCGTCCATCACGTCAAGCTTGGTTAAACAGAAGCCTGATACCGAGTTAATCTGTACCGCACGACGCATGGCCACCGCATCAAACCAACCACAACGACGCTTACGGCCAGTGGTGGCACCGAATTCAGCGCCCTTGGTACCAAGGTGCATGCCAATCTCATCATCCAGCTCAGTCGGGAATGGGCCTGCCCCTACACGGGTGCAGTAAGCTTTAGCAATCCCCAATACATAGCCAAGATGACGAGGACCAAAGCCTGAGCCCGCTGCAACACCGCCGGCGGTGGTGTTTGAGGAGGTCACATACGGATAGGTGCCGTGGTCGATATCAAGCAAAGTGCCTTGCGCGCCTTCAAACATGATTTTGTCACCACGCTTGCGGGCATCATCCAGCTCTTGAGTCACGTCCATCACCATGCCGGTGAGGATGTCCGCTTGCTCCATGACTTTCGCCAAGGTCTCTTCGTAGCTTACTGGCTCGGTTTTGTAGAAATGCTCAAGCTGGAAGTTATGGAACTCCATCACTTCTTTAAGCTTTTCAGCAAAGGCTTCTTTGTCGAACAAATCGCCAACGCGTAGGCCACGACGGGCGACCTTGTCTTCGTACGCAGGACCAATACCACGGCCTGTGGTACCGATAGCTTTCTTACCGCGTGCTTGCTCACGTGCTGCGTCAAGCGCAATGTGATAAGGCAGGATCAGTGGACACGCTTCTGACAGGAATAGGCGCTCACGCACAGGCACGCCACGTGCTTCCAGCTCACCCATTTCTTTCAGCAAGGCGTCCGGGGACAGCACCACACCATTGCCGATAATGCATTTAACGTTGTTGCGGAGGATACCAGAAGGAATCAAGTGTAGGACGGTCTTTTCACCGTCAATGACAAGAGTATGACCTGCGTTGTGACCGCCTTGGTAGCGAACCACGTATTTTGCATCTTCAGTCAAAAGATCAACGATCTTTCCCTTACCTTCGTCACCCCATTGGGTGCCGAGAACGACTACGTTATTACCCATCTTCTTCGATATGCAGCTAGTTAAAAATGGATTCTAGCACCTTAAAAACTCGGTTGCAGTCATTTTTTAACCGTATTGACATTTTCACTTGTCTGCTCGGTGCCAGGTGGCTGAATGCTAGGTTAAAAGCTGGTAAGCCAGCACACTCCCAATCACCACTAAGCAGCCACCAATACGCCGCAACTGGGTGTCAGATTGTTCACCTAAAGCCATGACCATTTGTCGCCACTGTTTCGGCAGTAACATCGGCCCTAACCCCTCAACCACTAATACCAGCGCTAGCGCGCCCCACAAGCTAGTCATTCTTACCTCCTACGTCGAAAATAGGGGATGACGACATAAAAAAAGACAAGGCCAGAGCCTTGTCTTTTATGCGTCGCTACCCATCTAACGATTTACTTTTCTATCGCTTCAGGTTGCTTCATGTATTTGAAGAAATCACTCTTCGGATCCACGACGAGCATATCGCTCTTGCTGTTAAAGCTCTTACGATACGCTTGTAGCGAGCGAACAAAGCTATAGAACTCAGGCTCTTTTTTGAAAGCGCTGGCAAATAGCTTCGCCACTTCTGCGTCAGCTTCACCACGAGTGATCCGCGCTTGACGTTCTGCTTTGGACAAAATCGTCGCCACTTCGAGCTCCGCTTGCGCACGAATGATTTCCGCTTGCTCGCGACCCTGTGCGCGATGGCGACGGGCGACAGCCTCACGCTCAGCACGCATACGCGCATAAATCGACTCACTGATTTCACTCGGTAGGTTGATACGCTTGATACGCAAGTCAATCAACTCAATCCCTAAATCACGCGAACCCTCGCTGGCCGCCCGCTCAAGGACACTTTTCATCACTTGATCACGTTTTTCAGACACAATCTCTTTGATGGTCTTGTTACCAATTTCGGCACGCAGGCCATCGGCAACACGACGTTGCAACAGAGATTCAGCCGTCAATTTATTACCGCCCCCTGTGGACAGATAGTACTGGCCAAAGTCTTTAATACGCCATTTGACGTAAGAGTCGATAATAACGTCTTTTTTCTCCGCGGTAACAAAGCGGTCAGCGCGATCATCCATGGTTTGAATACGCGCATCCAAGGTCTTAACGCGATCAAATAACGGCAGTTTGAAGTGCAGACCGGGCTGGTAGATTTTCGCCACGTCGTTATCCGCTTTAAGCACACGTCCAAAACGGATCACAATGCTACGCTCACCTTCACTCACCACGAAGATCGACATCAAAAAGACCACTGCCGCTAGGACGACAACTGGGATCATCATCTTACGCATGCTTAGTATCTCCCTTCTCGTGATGAACCAGAACGCGGCGCCGACTCTTGCTGTTGAGGCTGAGAGCTTTGCTCAAGCTCAATACCATATTGGCTGCTCGACGTTTCTTTACGCTGGTTAGCGCCAACGGCTGCGCCTCCCATTAGCTTATCCAGTGGGAGATACATGAGGTTGCTGTTTCCGCTTTGCGAATCCACCATCACCTTACTCGTATTGCTGTACACTTCTTCCATGGTCTGAATGTATAGCCGGTTACGCGTCACACGAGGTGCATCACGATACTCAGGCAAGAGTTTCTCAAATTGAGAGACTTCACCCTCTGCTTCGTTAACGGTACGCTCTTTGTAACCCAATGCCGCTTTTTTCAGCGTTTCAGCACGACCCGTTGCTTTCGGCAACACATCATTACGATACGCTTCGGCTTCACGGATAAAGCGGGCCTCATCCTCTCGCGCTGCAATCGCATCATCAAAGGCGTCTTTGACCTGCTCCGGTGGGCGCGCATACTGGAAGTTGACATCCACCACCAACAAGCCCATATCGTACTTGTCGATGATTTCGTTCAGCTCAACCTGAGTGCGCTCACGCACTTCTTGACGGCCACGAGTGATGATGTCATCCATCAAAGAGTCACCGACGACCGCACGCAATGCTGAATCGGTTGCTTGACGCAAGCTGTCATCTGCATTGGTCACGCTATAAAGATATTGCTGTGGATCCATCACGCGGTACTGAACGTCCATCTCCACGTTGACGACGTTTTCATCTTTGGTCAGCATCAGGCCAGAGCTATTGAGCGAACGAATCGACTCTACATCCACCGTGCTGACCGTATCCACAAAGGTTGGCTTCCAGTTCAGGCCCGGTTGAACGATACGATCATACTGACCAAACCGCAGCACCACACCACGCTGGGCTTCTCCAATGGTATAGAACCCGGAAATACCCCAGACAATGATACCTATCAGCGCGAGAACGCCTAGCCCTGCCATACCACCGCCGAACGATGGTCCTTTACCTTTTCGGCCACCTAAGCCGCCCAATTTGCGGCTTAGTTTGTTAAACAATTCATCAAGATCCGGTGGCCCTTGATTACGGCCTCCACGATTCCCCCAGGGGTCTTTGTCGGGACCGCCATTGTTTCCTGGCTCATTCCACGCCATTCGCGCACTCCATCAAATTGATCTGACGATAATTTTTTACTCTAGCAGCCTAATCACTGACGATAAAGTCGCCGAGTTGGTTGCCTTCTCTTTTTTCTAACCGATACCAGTCCGTTTGCGGCAGCCTGACATCGACGAGTAGATGCCCATCATCTTGGTACTCTTCACTGATAACGCATCGCATCTGGTGAAATTTACTTTGCATTCGCCCAGCCATACTTGGTGGCAGCCGTAATTGATGCCGCACCATGGTGCCAGATAAACGCTCGGTAAGGGCTTCAAATATGAGCGCGATACCTTGACCAGACAACGCTGACACCCATACTGCTTTCGGAACGCCCTCTTCGTCCCGTTCAATACGAGGCTCAGCCTGATCCAGACTATCTATTTTGTTCATAATGATAAGATGAGGCACATCCGCCGCATCGATTTCATCCAACACACTGTTGACCGCTTCAATGTTGTCACCAAAGCGTTCATCACTGGCATCGACCACGTGTAGTAGCAAGCTCGCTTCTTGCGTTTCTTGAAGCGTTGCTTTAAATGCCGCGACTAAGTCATGCGGTAAGTGACGAATAAAGCCGACGGTATCCGCCAATATCGCGGTACCCACGTCGTCCACTTCAATACGGCGCAATGTCGGATCCAAGGTGGCAAACAGCTGATCGGCCGAATATACCCCCGCTTCGGTGATCCGATTAAACAAGGTCGATTTGCCCGCATTGGTATACCCGACCAATGACACAGTCGGCACTTCCGCCCGCGCGCGCGCACGTCGCCCTTGCTCACGCTGCTTCGCAACCTTATCCAGTCGCTTTAAAATCGCTTTCACCCGATCACGCACTAAGCGACGGTCTGTTTCTAACTGTGTTTCACCCGGGCCACGCAAGCCAATCCCGCCTTTTTGACGCTCAAGGTGAGTCCAGCCTCGCACAAGCCGGGTAGATAAGTGGCGTAACTGAGCCAGCTCAACTTGCAACTTACCCTCATGGGTACGCGCACGCTGGGCAAAAATATCGAGGATCAATCCGGTTCGGTCTAACACTCGGCATTTAAATCGCTGCTCTAGGTTGCGCTCTTGGGCCGCGGATAAAGTGTGATTAAAAATCACAATGTCCGCGCCGACTTGTTGCACAGTATCTGCTATTTCTTGGGCTTTTCCCTCGCCAACAAAATATTTGGGATGAGGGGACTGACGGCTGCCGACAACAACTTGCAAGGCATCGACACCCGAGGATGACACCAGCATTTGAAATTCGCTGAGATCATCCCACTCGCCATCATGGGTAAAGTTTATATGAACGAGTACAGCCTGTTCACCGGCCTCGTAACGGTCAAACAAGCGATAGACTCCTTAGCAATAGAATGCTTTATTCCTCAGGTTTTTCTTGCTGACGTTCGCCCTGTGGACGCTCACCAGCCCCTTGATTATTGTTGTGGTGGCTCACAGCACGTGCCGGCACAACGGTTGAAATCGCGTGCTTGTACACCATTTGATTAACCGTATTTTTTAGCAGGATCACGAACTGATCAAACGATTCGATTTGGCCTTGCAACTTAATACCATTTACTAGGTAAATGGAAACAGGAATGCGCTCACGACGTAACGCGTTCAGGAATGGGTCTTGTAATGATTGCCCCTTAGCCATTATTTCTTTTCCTTATTTGTTTGTAATTGTAGTCAATTGTCGCGGTTAAGCAGCGTCCTTGTCAGTGACAGTATACATCAAGTTTCCGTCCCTGCCGTCAACGCTTTTGTCACCGTTTGTAAAGACAGCGACGGCGTGTCGCTATCAAGCCACGTCACATTATCCCAGCCTCTTAGCCAGGTTATTTGACGCTTGGCTAACTGGCGCGTCGCGCAAATCCCACGGTAAACGGCTTCATCATGGGTGCAACGTCCGGCCAAATAGTCCCACATCTGACGGTACCCGACACAACGAATCGATGGCAGATCGACATGCAGATCATCACGTTCGTATAATGTGCGTACCTCTTTTTCAAACCCCGCGTCGATCATTTTATCGAAACGAAGCTCGATGCGGCGATGCAATTCGCCTCGATCCTGAGGCGCTATTGCAAATTGGTGTACCTGATACGGCAAAGGTTCACCTTTTTTTTCTGTTAATGCTGTTAGGGTCTGCCCACTGATCCGATAGACTTCTAACGCCCGCATGATTCTTTGCGGATCGTTAGGGTGGATCCGAGCGCCCGACACGGGATCAACCTCGCATAACTGAGCATGTAATGCTTCCCAACCATGCTGTTGCGCCTCGTTTTCTAACCCCTCACGGATATCAGGATCCGCACTCGGCAACGGCGATAGCCCTTCTAACAATGCTTTAAAATACAGCATGGTGCCTCCCACCAACAGTGGGATCTTACCATCGGCGACAATCGTCGCCATTTCTGTGAGCGCATCTTCACGAAAATCTGCCGCCGAGTAGGCTTGAGACGGATCACGAATGTCGATCAAACGATGCGGCGCTTGCGCTAATTCCTCCGCTGTCGGCTTGGCGGTGCCAATATCCATCCCGCGATAAATCAGTGCCGAGTCGACACTAATGATTTCTACCGGCAAGGTCTGGCGCAGCGCAATGGCCAGATCCGTTTTCCCGGACGCGGTCGGTCCCATCAAAAAAATCGCTTTAGGCAGCGGATTAGTCATGCTGTAGTGCTTCTATCACTGAGGTCAGGTCGATGCGTTTAAAGTAGCGCTGGCGGCCCTTTTCTAACGCGTCCCCCTGCCAATATTGTTCAACGTCCGATACGGTTTGTACCGCTTGCGCAAGGCTGACTGGATCCGATGCTACTGTCAACTGCTTTGCCAGCCAACAGCACATACTCGCGCTGTGATCCATGTGGGATTGCTCAGGATCTAATTGCGCTAAAAACGCCAATAACGCAGGGATAAAAGCCTGTAAGTTATGCTGTCTTAGTGGCTGACAGACTGACATCACCATTAATTGCTGCCCTTTAGGGCGAATATGAATACCAAACTGCCCAAGTAACGCCTGATACTGGATCACGCGCTGACACTCTTCTGCAGAGGCAGATAACCGTTGTGGGATCAATAGAGGTTGCGTGACTAGCCCCTCACCCAGAGCGGGTTGTAGCGCGCCTTGATGGCGCCAGCATTCTAACCGGTGATGATCGGCCAGCCATAATCTCTCACCCCATGCCATCAGCACATAGTGCTGCTCAACCACCGAAAGCACCTTCCCTAATCCAGGCTGACCCGTGCTCGTGGTTGTTGAGACGGTATCAAGAGCTGCCGGGACGCTGTCGAATGGCGACAAATTCGTCGCACGCGTTAGCGTGGCACCACCTAGGTCAGTCCCGGCATCCGGTTGGGGGGTCATCAATGCTTGATACGCTTGCGTCGCTTGCTTTGAGGGTGAACGAGAAGGAGCATCCGCTCTCCCCGGCCAGTCTGAACCGTGAGAAGGTCGGCCACGCGTTGAGCCGTCATCGGCGTGGTGCTTATACGCTGTATCACGCGACCAGGAAGCCGCTGATGCCCCGTCTTCCTGCCGTTTACCAGGGTAATCAGGGAACGCGTCAACCGCTTGTTGGTAAGGGTTGGGGTTGGCGGTCGCAGAGGCACGCGGCTGATAAGTGACCGCTTCTCTCACTTCGCCCGTCTCAGGGTTCACACTGTGGTCTTCAGGTAACGACGCTTGTTGTAAGCCGTCATAAATGGCTTGATAGATAAAATCATGCACCAAGCGCGCCTGATGAAAACGGACTTCATGTTTCGCTGGGTGCACATTGACATCCACTTGATGCGGATCGACATCAATATACAGTACGAAAGCGGCGTACTGATCCCTTGCAAGGCTTTGTTCATAACCTTGGCGAATCGCGTGATTAATCAGCTTATCTTTCATCATGCGCTGATTAACAAAGCAATGCTGCATATCATTTTGCTGACGAGCACCTTCTGGTGTGCAAATCCAGCCTGTCAGTGCCATGTCGTGATGATGCAGGTCAATCCGCAACGCATGCTCAACAAACTTTTGCCCACAAATCGCCTTCACGCGGCGTAATGGATCGCCGTTTTCTGGCACACGTCGATACTGGCGCACTTGGGTACCGTTATGGCGCAGGTTGATGGTGATATCAAACCGGCTCAATGCAATGCGCCGCAGTAACTCATCAATGTGGCCAAACTCGGTTTTCTCAGTGCGTAAAAATTTGCGCCGCGCTGGGGTGTTAAAGAATAAGTCCACCACCTCAACGGTACAGCCAACCGGGTGGGCGGCGGGCTTTACATTCACCGCCATCTCTCGCCCCTCAGCAAACGCCGACCATGCTTCTTGCTGGTCAGCAGGGCGCGAGGTGATAGTAAGACGTGATACCGAGCTTACACTCGCTAGCGCCTCACCGCGAAATCCGAGGCTCATGATCGCCTCAAGATCATCCAAGCTGTGGATCTTAGACGTGGCGTGTCGACTGAGGGCAAGTTGCAGATCCGCTTTGCTGATCCCACACCCATTATCACGCACGCGGATCAGCTTGCTTCCCCCTTTTTCAATATCCACATCAATACGGGTCGCTCCCGCATCAATGCTGTTTTCGACCAGCTCTTTCACCACCGAGGCGGGACGTTCGACCACCTCCCCAGCAGCAATCTGGTTAGCAAGGCGCGCGGGTAAAATCTCAATCGCCATATCAGCTTCCTGGGATGATCAAGGTTTGCCCAACCGCCAGCGTATCAGAGTGTAATTCATTGGCGCGACGGAGGCTCTCAATGGTCACTCCGTAATTGCTGGCAATTTTGCCAAGGTATTCACCGCGTTTGACTTTGTGTTTGACCGCTGGCGATGTCGCACCCGGCACGCTTAGCTTTTGCCCCACCCAGAGCGTGTCAGACTTCAAGTTATTCGCGCGGCGCAGCGTCGCCACCGAGACCTGATAATGCTCGGCAATTTTGCCAAGAAACTCTCCGCGACTCACGGTGTGCGTCAGCGTACGCGTTGACGTCGTTTTGCTGGTCTTGCCTGCTAATTTAGCGACATCAACATTAGGGATCGATAACACTTGGCCAACCCGCAAGGTATTGGAGGTTAATCCATTCGCCGATTTTATCGCGGCGACGGAACTCTTATATTTTTTGGCAATGACCGACAGTGACTGGCCGGCACTGACTTTGTGTTTTACCCCGTTTTTGCGCGCAGCAAACAAGGTGCCATCCGGCGGGAAGCGCTCAAAATAATTGCGAATACCATGATAGACCGCATCCGCGAGCCGGCGCTGATGATCCCGCTGAAATAGCAGGCGTTCTTCTTGTGGATTAGAGATAAAGCCAACTTCGACGAGCAAAGACGGTATGTCTGGTGACTTTAATACCGCGAGGCTGGCGTGCTCTGGACTCGATTTATGTAATTTGGTGACTTTGCCGAGCTCCTTTAGGACGCGTTTCGCAACATTAAAGCCTTCCTTTTGCGAGTTACTAAACTGCAAGTCCAATACCGCACGACTTAAGTATTCGTCCTCATTATTCTGTGCCAGCAAAGAGCCCCCACCCAACAAGTTAGATTGCTCTTCATGTTTTTCTATCCAACGACCAATTTCACTGTTCGCACGGCGACGAGAAAGGACCCATACCGATGCGCCACGAGGTTGTGGTTTATGGAAACCATCTGCGTGCACCGAGACCAATAAGTGGGCTTTGTGTTGACGCGCAATTTCAGACCGACGGTTCAAATCGACAAAGTAATCCCCCGTCCGCGTTAAAACCGCACGCATGCCAGGAACAGCGTTAATGCGTGCCGCCGTTTGCTTAGCGATAGAGAGCGTGACATATTTTTCAAATTTACGGCTAGGCCCCACCGCACCGGGATCATTACCGCCATGCCCGGCATCGATTGCCACCACGATATCCTCGGTGCCAAAAGGCAATGCAGCCACCGTCTCACGTCGCTTCTTTTCAGCAACAGACAACGCGGGTTTATTTTTATCTACTTTCTTAGGATGGGGTAAATCAACCACCAGCCGGTGGCCATATTCTCCCCCGGGGGCGAGCGAGAAGATATGCGGCTTGGCACCGTCTTTTAACTCAAAAACTAACCGATACGTCGATGCCTCGGGCGGACTGCTCTTACGGATTTTACGCAAGATATCACTGCCTTTGACCGGCTTAGGTAAGCGCGTAGCCAGCTGGCTCTGCTTTAAATCAACCACCAGCCGATCGGGACGTGACAGTGAGAAATAGCTAAAATCCGGTTTATCTTCAAGATCTACCACCACCCGTGTCTCATTGGGGGCGGGCCATACCCGAATATTTTCAATCTTATTGGCCCAACTTGTTGCACTCAACAAACTGGCGATCATCAAGATGCAAAGCCGCTGCCACATCATGCTAGTCTTCCCATTCTAGACGGTCGATAATTGCGATCCCAACGCGGGTATTCGCGTCAATAACCAGCTCACGCTGCTCACCGTCATAGCGCAGAGTAATGTCTAGATCGGCGCGCGGTAACCAGCCTTGGCCTTTTTCCGGCCATTCAATCAAGCAAAGCGCCTGATCATTAAAATAATCACGGATCCCCATAAACTCCAGCTCTTCCGGATCGCCCAACCGATAAAGGTCAAAATGGTATATGTGCCAGGGTGGCAATAGGTAAGGTTCCACGAGCGTATAGGTGGGGCTTTTCACATTCCCGGTATGTCCCATTGCTTGCACAAAACCGCGGCAGAAGGTGGTTTTGCCGGCGCCAAGATCACCGTGCAAGTAACAAGTGGTATTTTGCGTACATGCACGCGCCAACGCGGCACCAAACGCCACAGTGCGATCGGCATCAGTCAATGAGGTGGTAAAAGTCTGGGTCATACTACAAAGGGATCTCATCTTTATATGGGTATTCGTCGCACCTTGCATGGCTACCGCCACCCGTGCGCTAATCTACTAATTGTTGCAAATAGGGGAATAGATCGCTGGCCAATAACCCCCGTTCACCTGCCTCGGCCGCCTTATCACCCGCTTTGCCATGAAGATAGCACCCCAGAGCCGCGGCAGGAAATAAGTCTACGCCTTGCGCCAGAAGACTGCCTATGACACCCGACAGCACATCGCCCATTCCCCCAGACGCCATGCCAGGGTTACCGACATTAGCAACAGCATAATTTGTGCCATCATATACGATTGTTCCCGCTCCTTTAAGTACGGCAACGCCACCATAACGCGTGTGTATCGCTTTGACGGCAGCAAAGCGGTCAAGTTCCACTTCTTTGGTTTCACAACCTAATAAGCGCGCGGCCTCACCGGGATGTGGGGTGAGGATCCAGTCATCGCGATGTTGTGGCTGCCGCGCTAACTTATTGAGGCCATCCGCATCAATCACCTTGGGCGTCCGGGCACTCATGGCGATCGTCCACAACGCATCCGACCACGCACTCTGACCGAGTCCCGGGCCAATGACCAAATGTGTTGCCCATGCCAACGTCTCACTGAGTGATTGGCCGGGCTCCCACCCTTGCGTCATCAGTTCTGGCTGACGTGTTACCAGCATCAGGGTATGCGCTTTTTGCGTCACAACTTTGACAAGCCCGGCACCGGTTCTTAACGCCGCTTGCGCTGACAAGGCCACTGCGCCCGCCATGCCCTGATCGCCCCCTAAACATAGGACGCGACCGAATTGTCCCTTGTGTGCGCTACGCGAGCGTTTAGGTAAATGCGGCTCGACCCAGTCATCACGAACAAGGTAACCCGCAGGGGTGGACTGACGCGAGAATGCTGTCGCGACATTCAGGCCTGCAAACATTAACTCACCGCGATGGGCAACCGCTTGGCCGGTGAGCAATCCTTGCTTTAACGCAATCAAGGTGACGGTCACATCGGCGTCAATAGCCACGCCTTTCACACAGCCACTATTGGCACAAAGCCCAGAGGGAATATCTACCGCAACCACAGGTACCGCCGCGAGGTTGATGGCGCTGATCGCCTGAGCAAACTCCCCCTCCACGGCACGCGATAATCCGGTACCCAAGATAGCATCGACCACCACATCGAACTGGCTGATCGTTGGTGGGTGTTCAACATAGCTACCACCACAATCTTGCCACTCTTGCCAAGCGGTCGCCGCATCACCCTCCAGTTTGCTTGGTGTCACTAGCGACCACACGGTAACGCTTAACCCCGAGGATTTGGCAAGCCGCGCAATCACATAACCATCACCCGCATTATTACCGGCACCACATACGATTAATAGTCGAGCCGCATTGGGATAATGTTGATTGATACAGTCAAACACTGACTGCCCAGCACGTAGCATTAGCTGATACATGGGAATCGACAGTGCACGCGCGACCGCTTGCTCGCCTTCACGAACTTGCTCTGCGCGATAGAAACTCTGTGGTAAACTTGTCGCCATTAAGTGCCTCCATTGATTGTACTGCACCACCCAAGGCCTCAGGATCTACCGCTATGTCGCAACCCAAGCCCGATGCATCCATTGATTTCGACCAACTTGCCCAACGTATCAAGCAATGGGGGCAAGCGCTAGGCTTCCAGCAGGTGGGGATCACGGATGTTGATCTCAAGCAACATGAAGCGCAATTACAGCGCTGGCTCGACAACGGGTATCACGGTGAGATGGCGTGGATGGCCAGACATGGGATGATGCGTGCGCGACCGGACGAACTGGTGCCAGGCACAGTGCGCGTGATCAGTGTGCGGATGAACTACTTGCCGCCTAACGCGGGCTTTGCCCAAACACTGGCCAATCCTGATTTAGGATATGTGAGTCGTTACTCGCTGGGACGTGACTACCATAAACTGATTCGGAATCGACTCAAAAAGCTGGGCCAACAGATTGAGGCTGAAGTGGGCCCATACGGATATCGTCCTTTTGTCGACTCTGCACCTGTTTTAGAGCGCCCGCTCGCGGAGAAAGCCGGCTTAGGTTGGACAGGCAAACACTCCCTGATCCTCAATGATGAAACCGGATCCTGGTTCTTTCTCGGTGAGTTATTGGTGGATCTTCCTTTACCCGTCGACACCCCTGTCGAGAATCAGTGCGGTAAATGTGTTGCCTGCATGACCAGTTGTCCCACTCAAGCAATCGTCGCAGAAGGCGTGGTCGACGCGCGCCGCTGCATTTCCTACCTGACTATCGAATATGATGGCGTGATCCCCTTAGAATTTCGCCATGCCATCGGTAACCGTATCTATGGTTGCGATGACTGCCAGCTGGTTTGTCCGTTTAACCGTGAGGCCGAGATCACCTTAGAGGCTGATTTTCATTGTCGCCCCAGCCTCGAACAACAGCCACTCACCACGCTGTTCAACTGGGATGAGGAAACCTTCTTATCACTCACACAGGGGTCGGCGATACGTCGCATCGGGATCCAAAAATGGCGGCGCAACCTAGCGATTGCCATGGGCAATGCCCCCTTCAATCAAGCGATCATCGATAGTCTCAAGGCGCGGCTCGGTGAGGACAAGCTGGTTGACGAACATATTCACTGGGCACTCAGCGAACAAGAGAAAAAACGACAGCGTATTGATGTCAAACCATTACCCACAGGGACGCGTCGTCTCGTGCGCATTATAGAAAAAGGATTGCCTCGTGACGCTTAATCGGGGCTTACAAGCGGAAAGATGACGCTATTCACATAATGTGGAAAACCGTCACGCAATGCGCATTTATGGTGCGCTTTTTGATAGTTAAACACATTGATGGTGCATTAAGCGAGCAAGATCACGTAAGTGAATAACACTGTGGAAAAGCGTTAGCTAACCTGAAAGAAAACCATGTATTTTTCTTATTTTACAAGCATTTAAGGTATGTTTGCGTTTATTTCACATGTGCAACATAGATACCGTGCCTGATGATAAGATAACCAGCACCGTACACAGCAACAAATCCATTAACTGGTTTATCCACAACGCTTTCTCTGTGGATAAGTCTGTGCAGTATTGGTAAAAACCGCGCCACCGTGCGCTTTCAGAGAAAGCATAAACAGATGGGATTTGTGTAAGAAATGATGCTTCACAGCATTAAAGATGGCGCTATCTTAAACGCCACACTGGTGGTTAACCAAGTGATTGGAGCGACACACGGGGTTCGAACCCGTGACCTCAACCTTGGCAAGGTTGCGCTCTACCAGCTGAGCTAGTGTCGCTTATTCCGAATTGTTGTTTGGAGCGACATACGAGGTTCGAACTCGTGACCTCAACCTTGGCAAGGTTGCGCTCTACCAGCTGAGCTAATGTCGCATTGCTGATGCATTACATCGCATTTTAATTTGGAGCGACACACGAGGTTCGAACTCGTGACCTCAACCTTGGCAAGGTTGCGCTCTACCAGCTGAGCTAGTGTCGCTTAGATCGACCTGATCAACATCAGATCGATATTAATTTGGAGCGACATACGAGGTTCGAACTCGTGACCTCAACCTTGGCAAGGTTGCGCTCTACCAGCTGAGCTAATGTCGCTTTCAACAGACGATTCACGTCGTTAGGGCTGCGAATTATACGAAGAAAAAACCGGGTTGCAAGTGCTGGTGAGCAATTTTTTGGTTTTTTCTTTTAATCGCTCAAAAGAGCATCAGATCGATGACTGACCCATCAGATCGTTAAGATCCTCTCTCGATAGAAGCGTAATTCTGCAATTGATTCTCGGATGTCGTCAAGCGCTAAATGGGTTCCCTGTTTAGAGAAATCATTCAACACCTCAGGTTGCCATCGACGTACCAGCTCTTTTAACGTACTTACATCCACCGTACGGTAATGAAAATAGCGCTCGAGCGCTGGCATGTGGCGATAGAGGAAGCGTCGATCTTGCCCCACACTATTACCGCAAATCGGTGACGCGCCAGACGGCACCCATTGCGATAAGAAAGCGATGGTCTGCTCAATGGCGGTTTGCTCGTCAATATCACTCTGTTGTACGCGCGCCACTAAGCCAGACTGGCTATGGGTACGCGTGCACCAATCATCCATTTTGTCGAGCTCGCTTTGCGGTTGATGTACCGCCAGGACGGGCCCCTCAGCCAGAATATTCAACTGTGCATCGGTGACAATTGTCGCGATCTCAATGATCTTATGTGTATCCGGATCCAGCCCCGTCATTTCCAGATCAATCCAGATTAAATTGTTTTCACTGAACGCCATTGAACTTGCCTTTTTTATCGATAAACCATGTATCATACTGTGCTTGATATGAAAGCCAACTTAACCGATAAGAGTCAACGTGGCAAAAAAGAAAAAACTGACGAAGGGTCAACTGCGACGGGTAAGATCCAACCAACAACGCCGGATCAAAGAGAAAGATACCGATCTGCAATGGGAAGATGCCGCACTGGAATCCGCGCGGGAAGGGCGGGTTATCACGCGGTTTGGACAACATGCTGATATCGAAGATCCCGACACAGGTAAGATACACAGATGCAATATTCGTCGCACTGTCCATAGTCTGGTCACTGGCGACCGTGTAGTATGGCGACCCGGTAAAGAAGCGCTCGATGGCTTTACTGGCGTTGTGGAGGCGGTGCATGAACGTGACTCCGTGCTCACTCGTCCCGATTATTACGATGGGGTCAAGCCCGTCGCGGCGAACATTGATCAGGTGGTGATCGTGGCCGCTATTTTGCCCGAGCTGTCGCTCAACATTATCGACCGCTACCTTATTGCCTGTGAAGCACTGGATATCGCGCCCCTGATTGTGATCAACAAAGTCGATTTGTTGGATGAAGAAGGCCATGAGATGGTCGATGATCTGCTCGATATCTATCGAGATATTGGTTATCCCCTCGTGATGGTCAGTGCGGACTCGGGCGAAGGCATGTCAGCGTTGATGACACACCTAGACCAGCATGTGAGCGTCTTTGTTGGGCAGTCCGGCGTAGGGAAGTCCAGTTTGGTCAATACCCTACTCCCCGATGTGCACGCGCATACGCATCAGGTATCGGAAAATTCAGGGCTTGGTCAACATACCACCACCGCCGCACGCTTGTATCATTTTGATCAAGGCGGCGATCTGATTGACTCCCCCGGCGTCCGTGAGTTTGGCTTATGGCATTTAGAACCGGAACAAATTGCTCATGGCTTTGTCGAATTTCGTGATTATTTAGGTGGCTGTAAGTTCCGCGATTGCAAACATGGCGATGATCCTGGTTGCCTACTGCGACAAGCGGTCGAAGACGGACACATTAGTGTCGAACGTTTTGATAGCTACCATCGCATCATTGAGAGCATGAAAGAAGCCAAAGACAACCGTCAGTTCTCGCGGAATAAGCAACACTGAGCGATTGTCACTTTACTGACAGATTCGCTACACTGCGCGCCAGTAAAAGGCACGTCACTGACATCAACAACCCGATAATTGGTTAGGACTACACTGTGCGAGACGATTTGAAAGTCGGCCTACAATACCTTACGCCGAAACACGCGTTGACCCGATTGATGGGGAAACTTGCTAACTTGAAAGCGGGTTGGTTCACCACCGCTGTGATCAAATGGTTTATCAAGCAATATCACGTGGATATGAGCGAAGCAAAAGTGAGCGATCCCAGCCACTATCGCACCTTTAATGATTTTTTCGTTCGCGAGCTGAAGCCGGCGCTGCGCCCCATCGATGGCGACGAGGCAACGCTGGTCTTTCCGGCTGACGCCTGTGTCAGTCAAGCAGGCGCGATTGAACAGGGCCGCCTGATTCAAGCCAAAGGCCATAGCTTCTCTCTGACCGAGTTAGTGGGCGGAGATGACACGCTTGCGGCGCAATTTGACCAAGGCGAATTCGCCACCTTGTACCTTTCTCCTCGCGACTATCACCGCGTTCACATGCCGTGTGACGGTGTGTTGCGAGAGATGATTTATATTCCTGGCGATTTGTTTTCAGTGAACCCACTGACGGCAGAAAACGTGCCAAACCTCTTTGCGCGGAATGAGCGCGTCGTGTGCGTCTTTGATACCGCGTTTGGCCCCATGGCACAAATATTGGTCGGCGCCACCATTGTTGGCAGTATCGAAACCACGTGGGCCGGGACGGTGACCCCGCCAACCGGTGGCAGTATTCGTCGTTGGCAATATCCAACCGACGGTGAGCAGGCGATGCACTTTGCTCAAGGAGAGGAAATGGGCCGATTCAAACTGGGCTCTACCGTGATTAACCTCTTCCCGAAAGGGGCGGTACGCTTTGATGACGCCGTCTTACCTGGTGAGCCGACACAATTGGGGCAAGCTTACGCACACCGCCAGCACTAACGTCCCGCTAAAAACCTGAGAAAAATGTGAAATATGGGGCATTTATGCCCCTTTTTTGTGTCGAAATTCGGATATTTTTCCCGTTAATCCAAGATAAAGCGCCGTATGATACGGATATTCCATTACTGATAATAAGGCGCACGCGACTCTTCGCGTCTAAGGCGGAACGCGCTCGCCCATCCATGACGAAGGAGCGTATTTGTGGTTAATGCTCGTTTTATCAAATTGCTGGTCGCCCTCGGCTTACCGCTGTTACTACTGTTAGTCCCTACCGATTGGTTACCCATTGCTAACCTCACTATCATTCAGCACCGTTTGTTAGCGATATTTCTGATGGCGGCCTTGCTGTGGGTCCTTGAGCCTGTGCCGGTGTTTTCAACCTCTTTGCTGATCATTACCCTGCAGTTGGTGATGATATCCGATAAAGGCTTACACTGGTTTCGCGGTATCACACTGCATCATCCTCGCGGAGACTTAATTCCTTATACCGACATTCTCAGCGCCTTTTCATCCCCTATCATTATTCTGTTTATGGGCGGGTTTTCACTGGCTATTGCCGCATCAAAATATGAACTCGACATCAATTTGGCACGTGTGCTGTTGAGGCCGTTTGGTCACCACCCTAAATTTATCATGCTTGGCCTGATGCTGATTACCGCAGTATTTTCGATGTTTATGTCAAACACTGCCACCACGGTGATGATGCTGGCCCTATTAACGCCAATTATCGCGGTGTTACCCAAAGGTGATCCTTTGGTCAAGGCACTCGTGCTTTGTATTCCCGTGGCAGCGAATACCGGTGGCATTGCCACACCTATCGGCACACCACCTAACGCTATTGCCTTACAGTATTTAACGGGGGAGTATAAAGTCTCTTTTCTGGGTTGGATGCAGATGGGCCTGCCTTTCGTGATCGTTCAGCTCACCTTCGCCTGGTGGCTATTACAACGGCTCTTTCAGAGTCAACAAACCCGCGTGAACCTCGCTTTAGAAGGCCGTTTTTTACAAAGCTGGCAGGCTTACACTGTCTATATCACCTTCGCCCTCACGATCGTGCTGTGGCTCACCACCAGTTTGCATGGCATGAATACTTATGTGGTGGCGGTGATCCCACTGGCGATTTTTACCCTCACTGGCATTATTGGTAAGCCAGAGCTCAAACAAATCAACTGGGATGTATTGTGGCTGGTCGCTGGCGGGATTGCCATGGGGATCGCGCTCGACCAAACCGGCCTAGCCGCGGCGCTCGCTCATGCGGTCGATTACAGCCTGCTTACCGCCATGACGGTGCTGGTTACCTTGTCGATTATCTGCTGGCTGATGGCGAACTTTATGTCCAACACAGCCACCGCTAACCTCTTAATGCCGATAGCTGCGGCCATCGCGACCTCCATGCCCGCACTGGCAAGCATTGGCGGTATGCAGGGGCTATTGATTGTGGTCGCCTTTTCCGCTTCCTTGGGGATGATACTGCCGGTCTCGACGCCACCCAACTCCCTAGCATATTCAACCGGATTTATCAGCAGTCAAGATTTGGTCAAAGTCGGTATCATCTTAGGCATAAGTGGCTTAGGCCTAGTTTATACCGCTGTCCTCTTACTCACATGACAATCGTTTAACGATTGAGACACAAAACGATAGATTCGCCCCAGAACGAGAAAATTGATATTTTTCATCCGCTAAAAATGGGATAACACTGATGATGTGAGTAAGACAGCCAGCTGAGCTTTGAGGATAAATCCACTTTTTGCAAAATTCTTTATCCCTCATTGACTCAAGCTTTCTACAATTAAGCAGATACTCAATAAGAAAGTGTCATCAAAACGTGGTAGTACGAGGGATCTTTAATGAAATTCACCATCAAGACCAAAATATTGCTTGCTGTTGCTTTGGTCGTTGCCTTAGTCAGTGCAGTACAGGCATGGTTTTCCGTTAACCAACTGGAACAAGAGACGCAGCAAAACGTCACTGAGCAAATGCGCGATGTCGGTCTTTCCACCAGCAACTTTATCGAAGAGTGGCTAGATATCCGCAGTGACATGCTAGTCGCCAATGTGCCACTGATTGCGACCCAGCAGAATGTCGATCGTGAATTATTGCTGACCAAGCGCCAGGGTAACTTTCTCACCGTTTACGCCGGCTTTGCAGACGGCTCGATTGCTTATGGTGACAAAACAGAAAGCTGGCCGGCCAATTATGACCCGCGGACTCGACCTTGGTACAAACAAGCCAACGCCGCCAATGAGCTCATTATCACACCGCCTTATGTCGATGCCAATGGTGCCGGGATGGTGATCAGTTTTGCCAAATCGTTCAATCAACGCTTTGAGGGCGTTATCGCGGCGGATCTCTCCGTTGACGCCATTGTGCAAGAAGTGCTCAACGTGCGGTTACCCAACCAAGGTTTCGCCTTTTTGGTGGACGGGAATAACAATGTCGTCGCTTATCGGGATACCGCGCTCAGTACCAAAGCGCTCACCGAGGTTGACGATGAGCTCACCCCCGCTTTTATCCAAAAGGCCCGTAACAGTGACGCACTCGCGAGTATTACCTTTGACGGTGACGGAAGAGAAAAGCTGCTCGCCGTGACGCCCGTTGAAGGCGCTGACTGGAGCCTTGGCGTGGTACAAGACAAAAAGTTGGCGTTTGCGTCTGTCTCAGAGCAGATTGTGTCCACCTTAGTCACGTCAGTGATTCTCTTTGTGATCATTGCATTGATTGCCGGCGCCCTTATCCACCGGATGTTAGCCCCCCTGACCCAACTGACACAGGCAGTGAGCTCGCTGTCAAAAGGCAGTGGGGATCTGACTCAGCGCCTTGATATTGTCCGTAAAGATGAAATCGGTGAGCTAGCCGGGCACGTCAATGCGTTCCTTGAGCAGTTACAAGCGATGATAGGCCGCAGCGTCACCCAGAGTGTCACCTTATCGGATCGCGCAGACCAATGTCGCAATCTTGCTCACCAGTCCAGTAGCTTGGTGGGGCAGCAACAAGGCGATGTCGATCAAATTGCTACCGCCATCCATGAGATGTCGACCACCGCCAACGAAGTTGCGAGTAACGCTGAACAAACCGCTCGCTCTGCCCAAGAAGCGGAGAGCTCTTGCCGTGATGGATTAGAGGTGGTGGAGAGCAACCGTGATGCCATTACCCAACTGGCGGAGCAAGTGGAGCAAGCGACGGATGTGATTCGAGAGTTGGATACCAATTCACAAAGCATCAACCAAATCATCTCCACCATTCAGGATATTGCTGAACAAACCAACCTGCTCGCGCTTAACGCCGCCATTGAGGCCGCCCGAGCCGGCGAACAAGGTCGTGGCTTTGCTGTCGTCGCCGATGAAGTGCGTGTATTGAGTCAGCGTACTCATGACTCCACGGAAGAGATCCGTAACATGATTGAAACGCTACAAAACACCACTCAACGCGCGGTGGATGGCATGACCCAAAGTAATGATATGGCGACCTCAAGTGTCGAGCGCGCGGCCTCAGCGAGCGAGAAACTCAACGAAATCACCCGTGCAATTGGCGACATTTCTGAGATGGCGGCACAAATTGCCAGCGCAGCTGAAGAGCAACGTGCGGTGACCGAGGATATCAACCGCAATACCCAAGCGGTGCGTGACCTATCGTTAGAGATCCACCAAAAATCCAATGAAACGGGCGAGCAAGGTGAGCAAATGGCGCAAGATGCGCAAGAAATGCACAACGACCTCTCCAAGTTCAAAGTATAACCTGAGCCACTGCAGTCTGCCTGCCTGGGTAGGCAGACTGTCACTGGCAGTAAGATCACAGATTCATCCATCTTCTCGCGCTTTGCCGCTGTTGTGACCGCATTTTGTCTTATCGATCCAACTTTAGTGCAAACGTTGCGTATACACTTGTGACACTTTTCAAGCAGATGGAAATGTGTCTATGCCCAAGCCAACCATTAAGCTAAAAATCATTGTGGCGATTGCCTTTATCGTGGCCTTGGTCAGTGCGGTACTTGCCAGCATTTCTGTGCGTCAACTCCAAAGCGAGACGACCAGCAGTATCACCAAGCAAATGCATGATGTCGGGGATGCCACCGTCCAGTTTATCGATAGCTGGCTGAGTACGCGCGCCGATATGCTATTGGCAAACGAATCACTGATCGCCAATAAGGCTAATGTGGATCGCGAGCTTCTTGTCACCAAGCGAGCGGGGCATTTTCTCTCCGTATATGCCGGCTTTGAAGATGGCCGTATCGCCTACGGTGATAAAAGCGAAGATTGGCCCGCCGACTATGATCCGCGCACTCGCCCTTGGTATCAAAGCGCCAGTGACGCCAATGGCTTAATCATTACCGAGCCCTATCAAGATTTCGACGGCAGTTTGGTGGTCAGTCTCGCCAAGGCCTTCAATGGCCAATATCAAGGCGTGCTGGCTGCCGACGTCACCGTCACCGATATTGTCGAGCAAGTGTTAAATTTGAAACTCAGTAATGGCTTTGCCTTTCTCGTCGATGGTGACAACCGCTTAGTGGCGTATCGCGACACAGATCTCAGTCGCCAACCCCTCACTGAGCTGGATGAAGAGCTCACCCCGACATTTATGGCCAATGCAAGCGCACAACGCCAACTCACCACCTTTGAGCTCAATGGCAAAGAAAAGCTACTCGCGGCTATCGAAGTACCTAATACCGATTGGACCTTGGGTATCGTTGAAGACAAGACGCAAGCCTATGCCTCAGTATCAGAGCAAATTACCTTTGTGCTGATCGCCTCAGTGATTTTGTTTATCGTGATTGCCTTTGTCGCCGGCGCGTTAATCAAACAACTGCTAAAGCCATTAGGCGAGCTGACAGGGGCCGTGCGCACGCTCTCTGCAGGTGAAGGCGATCTGACGCAAAGGATCAACATCGCCCGCCAAGATGAAATTGGCGAATTGGCTGAATACGTCAATGCCTTCCTCGCTCAGCTCCAGCAAATGGTGGGTAAAGCAGTGAACCAAAGCATGACGTTGTCAGAAAGTGCTGAGGAGTGCCGAACCCACGCCCTGCAATCCAGTCAGCTGGTTGATAAGCAGCAAAATGATGTTGATCAGATCGCGACTGCGATCCACGAAATGTCGACCACAGCCAACGAGGTCGCCAGTCACGCCGAAGATACGGCCTCATCGGCGCAACAAGCGGAGCAGTCATGCCAAGAAGGGTTGAGCGTGGTCGGCGATAACCGCAATGCCATCACTCAGTTGGCCGAGCAAGTGGAGCGAGCCACTAATGTGATCCGCGAGCTGGATGAAAATGCACAGAGCATTAACCAAATCATCGCGACGATTCAAGGGGTGGCAGAACAAACCAACTTGCTTGCCCTAAACGCGGCGATTGAGGCAGCGCGGGCAGGCGATCAAGGGCGCGGTTTTGCGGTGGTCGCCGATGAAGTGCGCGTGCTCAGCCAGCGTACCCATGACTCCACCGAAGAAATTCGCAACATGATTGAGACGCTGCAGCACACCACGCAGCGCGCGGTCGATGATATGACTCAGAGTAACGAGATGGCCACCTCCAGTGTGGATCGCGCCGAAGCGGCCAGTGAGCGCCTGAATCAAATCACCAGCGCCATTGGTACTATCTCAGAAATGGCGATTCAAATTGCCAGCGCCGCCGAGGAGCAGCGCGCGGTCACTGACGATATCAATCGCAATACCCAAGCGGTGAAAGATCTATCTTATGAGATCCACCAGCAAGCCAGTGCTACCGGTGATCAGGGAGAAAGCATGGCGCAAGCCGCGCGGGATATGCATCAAGATCTGTCAAAATTTAAAGTCTAGGTGAATGCCCTTTCAGACGCCGCCGCAAGG
Organism: Salinivibrio sp. ML290; assembly: GCF_001995695.1. NCBI lineage: Bacteria > Pseudomonadati > Pseudomonadota > Gammaproteobacteria > Vibrionales > Vibrionaceae > Salinivibrio > Salinivibrio sp. ML290. The sequence continues at coordinate 172,929 of NZ_MUEY01000004.1, forward strand.
CGGCGTTTTTCTTATGGCGCTACGCGCGTGAGACAGGAAACGCGGTCACCGCATCAATGTGATCACAACCGAGCGCGAGCATCACAAGACGATCGATCCCTAGCGCGACCCCTGCGCAATCAGGTAGGCCATTTTCCAGCGCTGACAACAAGTGCTCATCGATAGGTTGTGGTGGTAGACCGCGAGCCACACGTGCCGCATTATCCGCCTCAAACCGCTGTCGCTGCTCGTTGGCGTCTTGCAACTCATAAAAGCCATTGGCCAGCTCAACCCCTCGGTAATACACCTCAAACCGATGCGCAACACGCGTGTCTGCTTCGCTGATTTTAGCCAACGCGGCTTGCGATGCCGGAAAGTCATAAATAAACGCGGGCACCTGCTGGCCAATATGCGGCTCCACCATCACCGAGAAAAGCAGCTGCAGCAAGGTATCTTTGTCGGTTTCATCCTGAGTGATATCGGTGAGCCCTTGGGTGGCAGCCAGTGCACGCAACTGATCAATATCCGCAGTGAGAGGGCACTGTCCGGTGAGAGATTCAAAGACCGTTTGATAGCTCATCCGTGTCGCAGCTTGGCACCTCAGCACCTGTTGTAACAAGGCATCCATTTCGTCCATCAAGTCATGGTGGGTATAGCCAGGTTGATACCACTCCAACATCGTAAACTCGGGGTTATGGTAGCGCCCCGCTTCTTCATTCCGAAACGCTTTGCTGATTTGATAAATAGCCCCACTTCCAGCGGCTAATAGCCGCTTCATATGGAACTCTGGACTGGTCATGAGGTGCAAGGCGACGCCGTCAGCAAAACCCGGCCCCACCAAAGACGTTGTGAAGCTATGAAGGTGCACATCGGTCACCGCCGCTTGACTCAGTGCTGGGGTATCCACTTCCCATACATCACGGACGGCAAAAAATTGACGGATACGGGCTATGATCGCAGCGCGCTTTTTTAGTTGTGACACGCTTGCCGTTGGCTGCCACCGATTCCTCTCACTCATACGTTTACCCTTGCGCTCTCTGATGGCGCCAGTCTATCGCTGCCGCCTGGAATGACAAGTGCTCATCACCGCTGTCACACAGCAACTATGTGTCACACAACGCATTTTCTTGGTGAGTATTTCTCATTTTTACAAGAGAGGCAGGCACTTAACGACTAACATCACACTTTTATGCAATTTAACACCCATGCCCGCAAAATCACGGCAATTCCCCGACTGAGTCAATTTTTACTGTGCGTAGATTGCCTACCATGACAGCAGAACAATAAACAAGCCAAGCACTGGCTTTCCCTACACTGGAGGATGAACGTGCAGACCCTCACCACAGACATTGCAGTTATCGGCGCTGGTGGCGCTGGACTGCGCACGGCCATTGCGGCCGCTGAAGCTGACCCTTCTCTTAATATTGCGCTGGTGTCTAAGGTCTACCCCATGCGCTCCCACACCGTGGCCGCAGAAGGTGGATCGGCTGCCGTCATCAAGGACGAAGACAGCCTAGACAACCACTTCAACGATACCGTGAGCGGTGGCGACTGGTTATGCGAACAAGATGTCGTCGATTACTTTGTCAAACATTGTGCCCATGAAATGGTACAACTCGAGCAATGGGGCTGCCCTTGGAGTCGAAAAGACGATGGCAGTATCAATGTTCGTCGGTTTGGCGGTATGAAAGTGGAGCGTACATGGTTTGCTGCCGATAAAACCGGCTTCCATATGCTCCATACCCTATTTCAAACCTCGACCAAATACCCACAAATCCAGCGTCTCGATGAATACTTTGTGATTGATTTGATTATCGATGACGGGCAAGTACAAGGCTTGATTGCCTTGCACATGGCAGAAGGCGAGCTGGTCTGTATTAAAGCCAAATCGGTGGTGTTAGCCACTGGCGGCGCGGGACGCGTTTATAGCTGCAATACCAATGGTGGAATTGTCACCGGGGATGGCATGGCCATGGCTTATCGCCACGGTATTCCGCTGCGTGATATGGAATTTGTCCAATATCACCCCACAGGACTGCCTGGTACGGGGATCTTAATGACCGAAGGCTGCCGTGGCGAAGGTGGCATTATTGTCAACAAAGACGGCTACCGCTACCTGCAAGATTATGGACTCGGGCCAGAAACGCCCGTCGGTCAACCGAAAAACAAATACATGGAGCTCGGCCCACGCGATAAAGTCTCACAAGCCTTTTGGCATGAGCAGCAAAAAGGCAATACCATCAAGCACACGCTCGGTGACGTTGTTCATCTCGATTTACGTCACCTCGGCGAAGACTATATTCAAGAACGGCTGCCGTTTATTTGTGAGCTCGCCAAAGCCTATGTCAACGTTGACCCCGCCAAAGAGCCGATCCCAATTCGTCCCACGGTGCACTACACCATGGGTGGCATTGAAACGGATGCCCAAACCGAAACGCGCGTTAACGGCTTATTTGCGGTTGGTGAGTGCTCCTCCGTCGGTTTGCACGGCGCGAATCGACTCGGCTCAAACTCGCTCGCTGAATTGGCGGTATTTGGTCGGTTGGCGGGTGAAGGCGCAGCAAAACGGGCAGCGGCCTTCACAGATTGGAATCAAGCGGCGATTGATGCCCAAGTTCAGAACGTCAAAGCGCGCATTGATCAGTTGCTGAGCAATCAAGGCGAAGAAAACTGGGCAGATATTCGTAAAGAGCTTGGCGAGACAATGGAAGCGGGCTGCGGTATTTATCGTCGCGAAGATCTGATGCAAGCCACCATTGATAAAATCGCGGAACTCAAAGCACGCTATCAGCATGTTGCCATCCAAGACCAAGGGAGTGTGTTCAATACTGACCTACTCTATGCCATTGAAGTGGGCTATGGCTTGGAAGTGGCCGAAGCCATGGCACATTCTGCTATCCAGCGTAAGGAGTCTCGCGGGGCCCACCAACGCCTTGATGAGGGCTGTACCGAGCGTGACGATGAAAACTATCTCAAGCACACTTTAGCCTTCTACCAACCTGACGGCCGTCCTCGCATTGATTATGGCGATGTCAAAATCACCAAGTCACAACCACAAGCGCGGTTGTATGGTGATGCGGCAGAACGCGCCAATGGTGGCAATGTTGACTCAAAAGAGGAGCACGCATCATGACGCAAACTACCTACCAGGTCTCAGTGCTCAGATACGATCCGGCAACGGATGATGCGCCTTACTCGCAGTCTTTCGTTGTACCCGGCGATGAAACCATGTCGGTCTTGGATGCGCTGGGGTATATCAAAGACAACCTTGATAAGTCGCTCTCTTATCGCTGGTCGTGTCGCATGGCCATTTGTGGCTCATGCGGGATGATGGTCAATGGCGTGCCCAAGCTCGCTTGCAAAGCGTTTTTACGTGATTACGCCAAAGGGGTGGTGATTGAGCCTTTGGCTAATTTTGCGATCGAAAAAGATCTCGTTGTCGATATGACGCCCTTTATTGAGCGCCTTGAAGCGATAAAACCCTATATCTTGGGTAATGATCGTCGCCCTGAAGACGGCCCCAACACGCAAACGCCTGAACAAATGGCACGCTACAAACAGTTTGCCGCTTGTATCAACTGCGGCTTATGCTACGCCGCCTGTCCTCAGTTTGGTCTCAATCCCGACTTTCTTGGTCCCGCTGCGATCGCGCTGGCACACCGCTATAACCTTGACAGTCGAGACAAGGGGAAAGCCCAACGCATGCCACTGATTAATAGTGATAACGGTGCATGGGGATGTACTTTCGTCGGCTACTGCTCAAAAGTTTGCCCGAAAGGTGTTGATCCTGCGGGTGCGGTCAACCAAGGCAAGGTGGCTTCCACCCAAGATATGGTGATTGCCATGTTTAATCCCAATAAAGATGGGCAGGAGGTAAGAGGATGAGTAATCGCAAACCCTATACACGCCCCATGCCTCGTACTTGGTGGCTCGAACATCCGTTCTACCGCTTTTATATGGTGCGAGAAGCAACAGTACTGCCTTTGGTCTTTTTTACGCTTAGTCTTACAGCTGGGTTAATTTGCTTGGTTCAGGGACCGCAAGCGTGGCAAAGCTGGCTGGATTATATGGCCCACCCGGTTGTGATTATCTTGAACCTGGTTGCCTTGGTCGCCAGCCTGTTTCATGCCACCACGTTTTTTAGCATGATGCCGCAAGTAATGCCGATTCGCATTAAAGGAAAACTGCTCGACGGCAAATGGGTGGTTGGTGCGCAATGGGCCGCGGTCGCGGTGATCTCACTGATTGCTCTTGTGCTCATTTAGGAGGTGTTATGATCGATCCCAAACCCAAACGTTCCGATGAGCCCATTTGGTGGAGTTTATTTGGCGCCGGGGGGACCTGGTTCGCGATGTTTACCCCGGTGACTGTCTTGATTCTGGGGGTTCTCATCCCACTTGGCGTTATTGACCCATCCGCATTGAGCTATGACCGCGTGATGATGTTTGCTGATCACTGGCTGGGCAAATTGCTTATCCTCGCCACGCTGGCGCTACCAATGTGGCACGCCATGCACCGCATTCATCACGGGCTGCATGATTTGAAGCTGCATGTGGGGTTAGCCGGCAAAGTGGTGTGCTATGCCATCGCTTTTGCCGTCAGCATTGCCGCCGTGCTGTTGGTGCTTGTCATTTAACGAACACCGACGGCCCGTCATAATAAAAAAGCCCTGGCCTATATCAGCTCAGGGCTTTTTCGCGGTATCGTTATTTAACCCGTCCAACGTACTCACCCGTTCGGGTATCGACCTTAATTACTTCGCCGATTTGAATAAACAAAGGCACGCGAACCACAGCGCCTGTGCTCAGTGTCGCTGGCTTACCGCCCGTTCCTTGCGTATCACCTTTCAAACCAGGATCAGTTTCCGTCACTTCTAGTTCAACGAAGTTAGGTGGTGTTACCACGATAGGGTCGCCGTTCCAAAGCGTAAGCGTACAAGTGTTGTTCTCGACTAACCACTTGACGTTATCACCCACTGCGCTCTCATTAGACGCAATTTGCTCAAAGGTTTCATTGTTCATGAAGTGATAGAATTCACCGTCTGTGTACAGGTAATCCATATCGACTTCAATCACGTCGGCCGCTTCAACGCTGTCACCCGATTTAAATGTTTTCTCTAGTACTTTACCGGAGATCAACTTACGGATTTTGACACGGTTAAAGGCCTGACCTTTGCCTGGCTTTACGAATTCATTTTCGGTAATGACACACGGCTCGTTATCGAGCATAATTTTCAAACCGCCACGGAATTCATTAGTGCTGAAAGACGCCATCTTGATCCTCTTAACATCTTCGAGTTTTCACAAATGTCGCACATCATAACCCGAATCCAGCCTGCTGTTGAGCGAAACTGGATCAAAGAACTCGCAGAGGCGATCACAGATCCCAGTGAACTGCTGCAAACGCTTGAAATTTCACCAAAGGGGTGGGAGGCCGGCTTTGCCGCGCGCCGTTTGTTTACACAGCGCGTCCCACGTAGTTTTGTTGCCCGAATGGAAAAGGGCAACCCTAATGACCCGCTGCTTAAGCAAGTGCTACCAGTGGCAGACGAGTTTACTGAGGTTGACGGGTTCAGCGCTGACCCACTGGAAGAGCAAGATAATGCGATTCCTGGTTTGTTACACAAGTACCACAACCGTGTGTTGCTGATCGTTAAGGGAGGCTGTGCCATAAATTGCCGTTATTGCTTCCGCCGCCATTTCCCTTATCAAGATAACAAAGGCAGCAAACGCGTGTGGCAAGGGGCGCTGGATTATATCGCCGCTCATGCAGAGATAGACGAAGTGATTTTATCTGGTGGTGATCCGCTGATGGCAAAAGACGAGGAGCTCGATTGGCTCATCAGTGCTATCGAGCAAATAACGCATGTTAAACGGCTGCGTATTCACTCTCGCTTGCCCGTAGTGATCCCTGCGCGCCTCACTTCCGCACTGACCGAGCGCTTATCGCGCTCGCGTTTACAAGTGGTGATGGTCACCCACATCAACCATGCCAATGAGATCGATGACGAATTAAGCGACAAACTCCACGCATTGCGACAAGCGGGGATCACGCTGCTCAACCAAAGCGTGCTTCTCAAAGGCGTGAATGATAGTGCGGATGCGTTGGTGGCACTGAGCCAACGACTGTTTGAGGCAGGCGTTTTGCCTTATTACCTGCATGTATTGGATAAAGTTCAAGGCGCCGCCCACTTTTTAGTCTCGGACGATGAAGCGCGCGCATTAATGCAGGAGATTATCGGCCAGCTTTCAGGCTATTTGGTCCCCCGACTGACCCGAGAAATTGGCGGGCGGGCCAGTAAAACCCCGCTTGATCTACATTTAGAGTGAATAATCAGTAACTTAATTAATATACGCTGTTGATTTATTTTTGCTTCCATGGCTTATTAGAGAGGAAAGCTCACCACAAGGATGTGTTATGTCTCTGATTATTCGTCAATACCACGTCGACGATATTCCTGCGATACGTGAAATCTACGCGCAACCTAACGCCCAAGCGGGTACCTTGCAGTTGCCGATGCCAAGCCTCGCTATGTGGGAAAAGCGGCTTAATAACGTGCCAGATGGCGTATACCCATTGGTTGCCGAGCTAGAAGGTAAAGTGGTCGGCAACCTAGGCTTAGTCATTGCCACAAACCCTCGCCGTCGCCACGTCGCAGACATTGGTATGGGCGTTCACGATGCCTATCAAGGCCGCGGCATTGGTAGCGCGCTAATGGAAAAAGCGATCGATTTAGCCGATAACTGGTTGAATATGTCACGGATCGAGTTGACCGTATACACAGATAACACAGCGGCTATCCATCTCTATCAACGCTTTGGCTTTGAAATTGAAGGCACCGCCAAACAGTTTGCATTCCGCAATGGCGAGTTTGTCGATGCCCATTATATGGCACGTAATCGCTAACCAAGCCATTCAGGCATGCTATCGGGCTTAGCGTAGCTCAGACGACCAACACGATCAGTGGTATGGTAGCTGTCTAAGCCACTCAAAGCGACGGAGCCTGCTTGCTCAATATCGACAAAACCATCATGGCTGATACAGCTATCTGGAACATGCGCCTCAATGATCTCACCCACCAACAGGTGGGTGCCATTGATCGCCATGGTGTGCTCTTCACGAAGAATGAGACCAAGACGTATAGCAGCCTCTTGAACATAAGGCGCATTAATGCGCTCTCGCCATAAAGGAGTCAACCCCACTTGCTCAAATTCAGACACGCCGTGTGGGTAGCGTGCTGATGTTTGATGCGCCGCGACAACCATCTCTTTTTGAACATGGTTGAGAGTATAAACACCTGTTTCTCTGATATTTGCTAACGTATCTCGCGGGACGGTATCAGGGCGGATAATCACCCCCATCAACGCAGGGTTTGCCCCTAAGTGAAACGCAGAACTCACAATGCATAGATTTGTCTGCCGACTCGTATCACTTGTTCCCAGTAGGTTCGCCGATTTAAAACCTGACAAGCTATTGACGAACGCCGCACGGTAGCGCTTCTCCATGGCCAATATATCATCTCTTTCATACACACTTAGGGACATAAGTATCCTTATTCAAGTTGGCACCGCTGGCAACGGGCTTGGCCCGTTAACAACGCAGATATTCGATAACGATGGCGGGCGAAAAACAAATAGGCTTTATCCGCAAACCAGGCAATGCCAGGCCTACGTAACCACTTAACCCAACGCCCTTTGCCTACCGCTTGCCAAGCTATGTAGGTCGCATCTAAACCATACACCATCTTCCCGCTGCAATCTTGTGCGTGCAGAATGCGATTTGCAGAGCTGGGATCGACATGAGGAAACCGATCACAAAAATCGGCTTGATGAATATCGACCAGCTGCAAAACACCCTCAGTGTCCCAGCGAGACAGCTTACGCATCTCTTTCACACATAAAGGACACATACTGTCGTAAAATACAGTCACCATAGTCACACCTCCTGACGTAGAGACTACGGACAGAAAGGAAAAGAAGATCAGAGAAACGCACGGTAGAAAAGCTAGCAGGAAGGGAAAGCATAAAGCTCAGTACAAAAATGACAAACACAAAAAAGCCCCGACCGTGAGGTCAGGGCTTGGTGTTTCTGCTAATTAAAGTCTTACATGTAGCTACTTTAATTAGGTTATCTTGTTTGATGCGATGAGGATTTTGAATCGAGACGCGCAGTGTATGCCAATACATGAGCATCGCAGATATCAAAAGCATCGAGCTATCAACAAGATAAGCAATGAAAGCCTGGCGATGTCCTACTCTCACATGGGGAGACCCCACACTACCATCGGCGCTGCTTCGTTTCACTACTGAGTTCGGCATGGAATCAGGTGGGTCCAAAGCGCTATGGTCGCCAAGCAAAATTTTGTTTTGTCTTCACTTTTTTAAAAGTGAAAACCATCAACCTAGAAAGCTGTTCGTTCTCGCCACAATCAACTGGCTTATTTTAAGTCCAACCCAAAACCTCTTGGGTGTTGTATGGTTAAGCCTCACGGGCAATTAGTACAGGTTAGCTCAACGCCTCACAGCGCTTACACACCCTGCCTATCAACGTTCTAGTCTAGAACAACCCTTTAGAGAGCTC
>NZ_MUEY01000036.1:0-1244 GCF_001995695.1 Salinivibrio sp. ML290
TGCCAGGTTTTCCAACCTGTTCACCTAACGCCTAAGCCGCTTAAGGGCTGCTCCGGGTTCGCTCGCCGCTACTGCCGGAATCTCAATTGATTTCTTTTCCTTCGGGTACTTAGATGTTTCAGTTCCCCGAGTTCGCCTCTTAGCGCTATGTATTCACACTAAGATACCTGCTTATGCAGGTGGGTTTCCCCATTCGGAAATCCCAGATTCAAATGGCTTTTACTGCCTTATCTGGGCTTATCGCAAGTTAATACGTCCTTCATCGCCTCTGACTGCCAAGGCATCCACCGTCTACGCTTAGTCACTTAACCATACAACCCCAAAAGGTCTTGCTTATTTACTTTCACTTTTAAAAAGTGAAAACAAACGGTTTAAACAACTAAGGTTTTGTTTTTGCCGGACTCAAAATAGAGACTTTGCTTATCAAATAAGACAAAGCCCAAGCACACTTGATTGTGTGAGTGACATTTCTGTCACTGATTGAGAACTTTACTGTCATTCTTTAAGAATGACTTGTCAGCTTTCCAGATTGTTAAAGAGCATGTCGTTTATTGCTAAATAAACCACGTTCTAAAGATTCTTAAGCAAAAACCTTTAAAGCGTGGTGGGCGATACCGGGCTCGAACCAGTGACCCCCTCCTTGTAAGGGAGGTGCTCTCCCAACTGAGCNTGAGAACTTTACTGTCATTCTTTAAGAATGACTTGTCAGCTTTCCAGATTGTTAAAGAGCATGTCGTTTATTGCTAAATAAACCACGTTCTAAAGATTCTTAAGCAAAAACCTTTAAAGCGTGGTGGGCGATACCGGGCTCGAACCAGTGACCCCCTCCTTGTAAGGGAGGTGCTCTCCCAACTGAGCTAATCGCCCACAATAGTGTGGTGGGTTGTACAGGATTCGAACCTGTGACCAATTGATTAAAAGTCAACTGCTCTACCAACTGAGCTAACAACCCAATGGCGTCCCATAGGGGAGTCGAACCCCTGTTACCGCCGTGAAAGGGCGGTGTCCTAGGCCTCTAGACGAATGGGACACGCCGATATGTTTGGGAACATATCCTCTTTAATACTTCAACCTATACAATCTGTGTGAACACTCGCAAAAATAGCGTCAGTAAGGAGGTGATCCAGCCCCAGGTTCCCCTAGGGCTACCTTGTTACGACTTCACCCCAGTCATGAACCACACCGTGGTAAACGCCCTCCCGAAGGTTAAGCTATCTACTTCTGGTGCAGCCCACTCCCATGGT